>NZ_JBMYXF010000080.1:0-7881 GCF_049608145.1 Halocynthiibacter sp. | reverse complement strand
AAGTATCGCGCATGGCTTGAGATGGATTTCACAGACCTGACATTTGGCGAATACGTCAAAAACGCTACCGCTCGCGTAGCCCATATTTAGGACGCCAACATGATTGATCTACAGGCATTAAGCGATGCGGCAACGCAAGGTGATTGGGGGCAATCCCACCGCCAAAAAATTAACAGCGATATGTACGCTACTGAAATTTACGCAACATGTGACGCAAGAAACAACAGTATTGCTTGCCTGCATTGGCACAGTGTCAAAACGGAAACCGGCTATCGAACAGATAGGCAGGGAAACGCAGAATACATCGTCGCCCTCGTCAACGCGCACCGCTCAGGCGATCTAGTGACCCGCGCCGATATGGAAGCCGCTGTGGTGGCGGAACGGGAGGCGTGTGCTGTGGTTGCTCTAAACGCAGAGCAGCAAGCTGAACACATCGGGAAACAACACCCAGAGGACAGCATGTCAAGAGCGGCGATGTTCGGGCGATCTCGTGAGGCTGGCTATATCGCCGCCGCCATCCGCGCACGGGGAGACGCTCAATGACTGATGCACCTGACCTGTTGCCCTGCCCGAACCCTTGGTGCATCGACAATAAACGCCTCATAGTTTGGGATTTGTTCTCCAAGCGGGTCATCTGCACCTGTGGCATTAAAGGGCCTCGAAGCGCAACAAAAGCTGACACTAACCAAGACACACAAATCAACAATGGCCTTGAGAAAACAGCGATAACAGAGGCCATAGAGGCTTGGAACACCCGCGCCGACCTTGCCCCCGTGGTGAAGGTCAAGCCGTGCAATTGGAGAGACAATGAAAGTGCGACCTATGGCGGCCCTTGGATAATCCTACATACCGCACACGGCAGCCCGTCTGGGCAACGCATGTGGCGCGGAAAGGATCTCGGCTACAAACACGGAACAACAAAACATCTTGGTTATGAATGGCATGAGGCCCGCGACGCCGCCAAAGCCGCCGCCCAATCGCACCACGACGCCCAAGTACGGGCCATGATCGAATGACCACAGCAACCCGCACCATAGGCAACAGCGAACAGCTGGCATCATATGTTCAACTTCTGGGCAATATGAAGCAACCGTTCACGGCAACAACAACGCCAGGCATCAAGCGCAGCTATGAGCAAAACCGCCTGCAACGCATGTGGGTGAATGAGATTGCAGAACAGCTGGGCGACAGAACTGCCGAGGAAGTGCGTGGGGAATGTAAGCTGCACATCGGGGTGCCCATTCTGCGCGCTGAAAATGAAGCATTTGCGGCCAGCTATGATCAGATCGTGCGGCCCCTGCCCTATGAAGCCAAAATGGCGCTGATGATGGTGCCGTTTGACTTCGGTGTGACGCGGATAATGACCACAAAGCAAAAGACAACGTACCTCGATCATATGCAGCGATACTGGGCTGGGAAGGGCGTTGTGCTGACACAGCCGGAGGAACGGACGTGAGACCAATGGAAACCGTCCCAACAGATCGGCCCGTGCTACTTCACTTGCCCCGAGGCATATCCTTTCGTGGCGAATTACACCCATTCGTCGGATCGGAAGGTGAGGACGTTTATGGTTGGGTGTGTCTTGAGGAGGGTAAATCTCCTGATAATTGGACAGATGGTGTTTGTTGGTCTGTGAATGAGGACGGCAACCCATCAACCAAACCCACTGGATGGTCAGAGGTATATAGGCCATGACCCAACTACGCTACAGCGATTTCCTGGAGTCCGACGAGCTAGGCAAGGATCCGCAATACCTGCGCGACCTGCACAGCTTACCGTGCTGCGTCTGCGATGCCTTTGGTTTGACGCAAACCAGCCCAACAGAGGCGCACCACGTTATCTGTGGACGGTACGGCAATCACAAGACGCCTGACCGTATGGCTATCCCGCTTTGTCAGGATCACCACCAAGGACTGCGCGGCGACAGGGACAAAAGCAAGATGGCGATCCACCAAGGCAAAGAGAGCTGGGTGGCAGAATACGGCAACGACTTTGACTACATCGCGGCCACTCAAGACAAAATGGAACGCATGGGCTGATGCCCGATGAAAGGAATGAATGATGCGAGGTTACACACTTCCCCAAGGTAACGTGCAGATCAGTTTTAGCGGCGGCCGCACAAGCGCCTACATGCTGCACCAAATACTTGCGGTGAATGGTGATTTCGGTGAACGTGTGCAGGTAGTTTTCTCCAATACTGGACGCGAAATGACAGACACTCTGGACTTCGTGCAAGAGTGCGCAAGCCGTTGGGGCGTGAAAATTGTTTGGGTTGAGGATGCCGAGCGTGTCGCTGGAAAACCCTTATTTGATGTTGTTTCGCACAACTCTGCCAGCCACAATGGCGAGCCATTTTCGCGGCTGATAAGGCGCAAAAAAGCCTGCCCAGATCAGTCGAAGCGTTTCTGCACAGAACACCTAAAAATTCTCCCTGCGCGCCGTTATCTTATGTCTTTGGGTTGGAAAGAATGGGCAAACGCAGTGGGCATACGTGCCGACGAGCCGCACCGACTTAAACCATCGCCCGACAAGCGCGTGACCAAATGGTATCCGCTCGAAGATGTGACCGTCGAGACCGTCACCAAATTCTGGAAGGCGATGCCGTTTGACTTGAATGTCACAAAGGGCCTTGGGAATTGCGATGGCTGTTTTATGAAAAGCGAGGCTACGCTTGCGGCGCTGGCCCGAGATTATCCAGAGCGTCATAAGTGGTGGGAGGATCAAGAGGCAGCGGCATCGGCACTGACAAAGTCGCCAAACGGCGCAAGGTTTCGCGACCAATATACCAGAGCCGAATTAGGTAAATATGTTCGCCGCCAAGGTGACTGGATTTTTGATACGCAAGACGCATTGTGCCAAGCCGATCACGGCGAATGCACAGGATAACTTTACCGCACTTCGGCAAAACCATTTGAACACAACAGATCCCGATATCGGGAAACGCGACCACGGCGTCCAGTGGTAGCCTTAACGGGCAAACGGCAAACTTAGGTTTGTGCATAGACGTGCTACGTCAACCGCCCTCTGCCGCGCCAAATGGCAGGGGGCAAACTGCAAAAGGAACCCCCATGACAGACACACAGAAAACAGCCGATTACAATGCGGGATATGCGCAGGCCATCAAGGATGCTGTGGCGCTATGCAAGAAGGGTTGTGAATGGGACATGATTATTCACGACCAATGGGCAACGCACCCTGGAGGACGTGAAAAGCGTGCTGACTTGCGGGCATCATCTAAGGCCAAGGACGCTATGTCTGAAACCATCGCCGCCCTATCACAAGGGGAGCAGACATGAGAAAGGGCTTGAACACATTGACAGGCATGACAGACGACATGCCGACATCGATGCGAGAAGCCGTGCTTTCATCCGAAATTGAACGCCTGCGTGAGGCTCTGAAGCCTTTTGCTGAATACATGGAAGGCATGGGTCGCGACAATAAGGGCAAACAACTGCCTGACGATCAGGGGGTTGGTTGGGTTTACCTAACGCATGGTGATTTCAGAAACGCACGGCTTGCGATGGGGATGAGCGCAATTTCAGCAAAGGAAGCCACCCAATGAAGCCCCTGCTCACAGTACAGGAAGCGGCCGACATGGCTCAAGTCTGTGAGGCAACCATTTGGCGCGCCCTAAATAGCGGGGGCCTGACCCGCAAAAAGATCGGCAATGCAACGCGTATTCTAACCCACGAATTGCTTGATTTGCCTGCCCCTACCATTGAACACTTCGGGGGTAAATTCGGGGGCAGAAACTAACGACCAGCCCAGAATGTCATATAAATAAAGGGTATGACAGCTTTAATTGGTGCGGCTGAGAAGCACCAACCAACACTAGCAGGGCCTTGCGTCTTGCTGCAATACCTCGCAATATGCCTTTGAGATAAGGGCCTTATTTCCCAAAAGACTTGCAGCACCTATCAGCGCCTTGCGCTACGTTGCACGTCACTTCGGGGGTAAGAGTGGGGGTAGGGAATTGATATGAAGATGAATTGGAACCAACACGAAGCGCTTGACGCTATGCGCACTGGGGAGTGGGCTGAGTTTACTTCCGGTGAAATTGCAGAGAAAACAGGCCGCACCGCAGGGCAATCATCAAGAACAATGTCGCAGCTTTACAAAAAGGGCATGGTGACTCGCGCCGATATTGGCGGGAAGTATGCCTACGCCCTTCCTGCCGAAACCTTCCGTTGAAAAACAAACTCACAGCCCTAAGCGTAAAAAACGCAACCACCGGAAGGCACTTTGACGGTGGCGGGCTGTGGCTCAACAAAACCAAGACAGGCGGCAACTGGCTTTGGCGGTATAGCTTTGAAAAAGCACAGCGCGAAATGGGCCTTGGGCCGCTTGGATCATTGCCGCTATCCGAGGCGCGAAAGCAGCGCGACAGATGGGCAAGTGTTCTTGCGGAGGGCATTGACCCCATATCAGAGCGCAGACGCCAGAGGGCCACGGACAAGGCCACACGCGATCAGCATGACCCCACATTTGAGGACGCCACCCAGATTGTGTTTGACGCGAAAAAAGGGGGGCTGCGGGGCGAAGGCGACAGGGGCAAATGGCTGTCACCCTTGCGCGTCAATGCATTCCCAAGCATCGGTAGCCGCCGCGTGTCAGGATTGCATCAGAGCGATCTAAAAACGGCGTTGGCCCCAATCTGGAAAACTAAGCACCCCACGGCAGAAAAGACGCTTCAGAGGATTGGCATTGTCCTAAAGCAAATGCGCGCAATGGGGTTTACATGCGATCCAACCATTGTGGATTCTGCGCGTGCCATGCTGGGCACCGTCGATCACCAAACGCAGCACATAACAGCAACGCCCTGGCAAGACATGCCGGCCCTATATGCCAAGCTTGCGGGCATCGGATCCGCATCCCTGTGCCTGCGATGGATGATATTGACCTGCGTTCGCAGCGCCGGTTGCCTTGGATCTGAATTTGACGAAATATCCGATGACGTGTGGACCGTGCCTAAATCCAGAGTGAAAGCCAAAAAGGGCCAAGAGCGTGATTTCCGCGTTCCGTTATCTGCGGAGGCGATCAAGATTGCACACGCAGCATCTCAACTGTCAGAGCGTTACTTGTTTCAATCGTACCGCGCCAACGCCAGCCACATTACAGAGGCCGCGCTGCGCAAGGAATTATCAAAGCTGAATGAGGCTGGACGCCCCCACGGATTCCGCACAAGCTTCCGAACATGGGTGCAAGACACAGACGCCTGCGCATACGAAGTCGCTGAGACAGTCTTGGGCCATGTTGTTGGTGATACCGTAGAACGCAGTTATGCGCGGTCAGACCTTCTAGATAGACGTCGCATCGTCATGGACAAGTGGGCTGCTTTCGTTACGTGCGCACCCGCCGATGTCATCAAGATCAGGGGGTAGCCCCCAGATCAGTCAGGCTCCTTAGAATGGGTGTTCAGTTTCGTCAGCACAGGATGATCAGCGCCGCGCTCATCACGGTAGTTTGTTTGGATACGCTTCATCATTTCATCCCACGGCCCTGCCATTTCAGGCGGCAGGCTTTCTCGCACGTTGATGATTGCACCGACAACACTTCTTGAAAGCTCGCGGGGGCAAGTCTCAACCTCACCTGCGTAGGCACGGTCACACCAATTTGACAAACCAAGAAGTTGAAAAAGTGTCACCTCTACGTGATGTGGCAATTCAGCCATCGGTCAGCCCCTCCTTCGTGGGGGTGTTTGGTGCGCCCATAATCTTCCACCAAAACCAAATCCCGACAGGTACGGAAATCGGTAATCCATGCGTAGCATTTAGAAATTCCAGCATCACTCACTTCTCCTTAGAATGGTTGTGCTTTTCGTGGACTTGGTACTTTCGCGTTGAGACGATCCTGTGCGTCAAGCCGTCGCTTTCCGTGTGAGTCGTAATTGGCATGAAGGTTACAATTGGTTTGCCCATAAAGTTTATGACCTCAACCCCGTCAGGGTAAACTGATGCGCTTAACTTCTCTTTTGCAACGGCGAGAAGGGCTTCTCGGCTCATGCCAACAGCATCACAAATCACATCATCGTATTTGGAGGCCATGCCGTAAATTAGCTTTTCCATCATCAATCCTCCGGTGGGTGTTTGCGGCGGTTGTCTTCCAACCATGCGGCGTGATTTGCATACTGGTGCAGGTATTGCGGCGATACCTTGTGGTGCTGGCCTTCACCCATCCGAAAGGCCGCGTTCGATAAGCTGGCGACAACCTTCGGAGAAAGATGGCATCTTGCCAGTCCCTTCATCCCGATTGTCAGCGCACCAATCGTTCACTTTTCGCTGCATTTCTTGGGTCATCCCCAGTCTGATAAAATGTTCTGACACATAAAAATCTTTTACACCCACAACATTGAACAATGGCTTCTCAGTTCGTATCGCCCTCATCTCGGCATTGAAAGCGTCCTGCTCGCACCTGTAAGGCACGGCCTCAACCCGCACACAAAACTCAATCCATTTGGCTTTCACGTTTTTATGCTGCGCAATGCGGGATGGAACATTGTTTGCCTTCCCCACATACAGCAAGGCCCCATCGCCAGAAAAGGCTCTATAGACATTACTTTTGGTCACTGCTTGCCCGCTTCATTCTAGCCTCACACCTTGATTTCAGCTTGCGAATGAACGCCGCATAAACATCGCGGGCTGCAATTTTAGATGCCTCAATTCGCTCTAATTCTTCGCGCTCGTTGTCGCGGATGTAATCTTTCCAATTCATGAACGCAGTATGCACTTAACAGGCCCATTAGCAATAGTAAAAGAGTGCCTGCACTTTTGCGTACTATGTATGCGGTTTTATAACCCATTTCGATTGACTTTCATAAACAGCAATGGTAGTAGCAAGGCAGGGCAAAACACCTGATGCCCAGAACCTTGCAAAGATCATCACGTGGATGGTCGAAGCACCTAAGATTTAGAGGACCGACAGCATGGCCCCCAAACGCAAAAGCCCCCGCCGTTAAGCGAGGGCCTACCCCCTATAGAGAGGATAACGAATATGGCTGAAAGCCACCTAACAGAACATCACGTCACGCACCCATTCATCAAAGTTGAAGAATTTGGCGGAAATATTTCTTGGTCTATTGGCTGTGAAGTTCATCAAGATAGGATGGGTGGCGATACTTGGGTAGCGCACGGCGAAGGCAAGAAGATAATCAAAGAGATATCACGGCACACACCCAAAGGATACCGCGAAAAGGTTTTCTTTACTGTTGAGTACACCGATCCTGACGGGAACGCCTACAGCAAAAAGCGACTGCAAATGCTTGGGATTAGGGCTTTTCAGAATCGAGTAGCAGGCTTTGCTTTTGAATACGACGTTGAATCAACATAAATCAGCCCCTCACTTCGTAAACGTGGTTCGCGCCGATACAACGGGGCGTCCATCGCGCGGGGTCCACGTCACAAACATATCATGCTTACCCGCCGCCAGCTTATCATAGCATCCCTCATAGCCAACCCAGACGTCTAAGTGCATGCTGATCTCACGCTTAGGGGATGCGGAATATTTCGACCAGCCCTGATGCAGCAACGGACCTGATACGGTTTGACAGGATGGTGCGTCGGTGGCATCGGCTACCACCACAACGGTCCAGTCGGCAACCCCCGCAGGTCCGGGGACAGATCGAACCACGCGCACCTGATCCCCGACCACTGTCATATCGTGGACCTCAAGGAAGGCAGGCGTGGGTAGGATTGCCCCGATGGCTGCGTTTATAGCAATGATGCCACCCGCAATTCCGAGAAGTAAATTTGTGTTTATCATTTCGCTGCCCCCACGATATCGGCAATCAGCGTGATAATTTGCTCGCCGCGAATGTATGCAATGACCGCTGCAATGACCAGCCAAGCACGCCAGTTGCTAATTGCGGCATGTATTGGCCCGGTA
>NZ_JBMYXF010000079.1:0-8122 GCF_049608145.1 Halocynthiibacter sp. | reverse complement strand
GCTGGCCCATACTGAGAAACGTCGTGAGGGGGCGCTGCCCCCGTCAGCAAGCTGACTCCCCCGGAGTATTTGGAGCAAGATGAAGATGATGAAGCCGAAAAATGAAGCTGAGCTTTCCGAAATGATCCGGGCAACGGATGGGCCGCTGTGTGTTCAGGGGGGGGGCACGCGCGGATTGCGCTGTGGGGGTGATGTGTTGGAAACGACCGATCTGTCGGGGGTGACCCTGTATGACCCAGGCGCACTGACGCTGGTGGCGGGCGCAGGTACGACCCTGACAGAGGTGGAAAATCTCTTGGAAAAAGAAGGTCAGCGTCTGGCGTTTGAACCACGCCGCTTGAATAGGCTTCAGGGCACATCTGGCGAAACGACATTGGGCGGCATCGTGGCAACCAACAGTGCAGGGCCTGCACGGATTGCCCTTGGAAATTGCGCGGATCACCTGTTGGGCGTACGTTTTGTGAATGGCGCAGGTGAGGTCGTGAAAAATGGTGGGCGCGTGATGAAAAATGTCACCGGTTACGATTTGGTGAAGCTGATGGCGGGCAGTCACGGTACGCTTGGGGTCATGTCCGAGGTGTCTTTGAAGGTGCTGCCACGCCCCGAAACTGAGGCGACGCTTGCGATTTCAGGACAGAGCGTGGCCACAGCACAGGCCAGTATGGCGCAGGCACTTGGCTCGCCTTTTGAGGTGACGGGCGCGGTTCATATTCCGGGTGGTGAGACGCTTTTGCGGATTGAGGGGTTTGAGGCCTCTGTGACATATCGCGCCGGAAAATTGGCGGAACTGACGGGCGTGGAAATCGCAAGCCGGGGCGAGGGAAGCCGCGCACGTTGGGCCGATCTGCGTGATCTGACTATGTTTGCAGATCATCTGGCCGCCTGGCGCATCTCAATGAAACCAAGTGATGCCCCTGAATTTTTGGATTGCCTGAATAAGATGCATGAATACGACGTGCTTCTTGATCATGGAGGAGGGCAATTGTGGATTGCTGCGAATGAACACCACCTCAAGCTTGCTGCTTCCTATGGTGATGACGGCTTCACAACCGATACCAATGAGGGTGTCAGGGTGTTGCATGCGCATCTGCAGCACAATGCAGGTCTGGAAAGTGGTGATGCGTTGCTTGTGAAAGTCCCACCGGGCCTCAAGCAGGAGCTATGTCGTTTTCAGCCACAATCCCCCGCCCTTGCCAAAATACAATCCGGCCTGCGGGGGCAGTTTGATCCGCGGGGCATTCTGAACAGCGGGCTGATGGGGTAGATCATGCAAACATTCTTCACAGAAAAACAGCTTGAGAACCCAGCCACGGAACGCGCGAATGAGATCCTGCGGGCCTGTGTGCATTGTGGGTTTTGCACGGCGACTTGTCCGACATATCAGGTGCTTGGGGATGAATTGGACAGCCCGCGTGGGCGGATTTATCTGATCAAGGACATGCTGGAAAATGAACGCAAGCCTGATGCCAAAACCGTCAAACATATTGATCGTTGTCTGTCTTGCCTTGCCTGCATGTCGACTTGCCCATCTGGCGTGCATTATATGCATCTGATCGATCACGCCCGCACCTATGTTGAGGAGAATTACAAACGCCCCCTGATGGAACGTCTGTTGCGCGGCGTGCTGGCGATGATCTTGCCCTATCCTGGGAGGTTCCGTTTGGCGCTGTTGGGTGCGAAAATCATGCGACCCCTGGCGCGTTTCATGCCCGATCCACGTCTGCGCGCGATGTTGGAAATGGCACCCAAACAGATCCCCCCGGTCAGTCGCAATGACGACCCGCAAGTGTTCGCCGCCCAAGCACCGCGCAAAATGCGCGTCGCCCTGATGACGGGATGTGCGCAAAAGGCCCTGAACACGGATATCAATGACGCGACCATTCGCCTGCTGCGCCGTCTTGGTTGCGAGGTGGTGATCGCTGATAAGCAAGGGTGTTGCGGCGCGTTGACCCACCATATGGGGCGCGAAGATGACAGCCACAAAGCGGCGGCGAATAACATCAACGCCTTCCTGGCAGAGGATGACAAAGAACCCCTTGATGCGATCGTGATCAACACCTCGGGATGCGGCACAACGGTCAAGGATTACGGCTATATGTTGCGCAACACGGAAATGGCGGCACAGGCGGCGCGGGTGTCGGACCTTGCGATGGATGTGTCAGAGGTGTTGATGAAATTGGACCTGCCCGCCATGGCACAAGACCACCCGGCCCATGGCATGAAGGTTGGTTATCACGCGGCCTGTTCCTTGCAACACGGGCAAAAGATCAAAACCCATCCGAAAGCCCTGTTGAAAAATGCCGGGTTCACCGTGGCAGAACCGCGTGATGCGCATCTGTGTTGTGGCTCGGCGGGCACTTATAATCTGATGCAGCCTGAAATTTCCGGCCAGTTGAAAGCACGCAAGTTGGAAACCCTGGCTGAAATTAACCCTGATGTGATATCCGCGGGCAACATCGGGTGCATGATGCAAATCGGCTCTGGCGCCGAGGTCCCTGTTGCGCATACGGTAGAGCTGCTTGACTGGGCGACGGGTGGCCCTGTGCCTCCCGCGTTTCTTCAGGCGCAGAATGGCGCTGCCCCACATCCTGAGGTGCCGCGCCTGCGGTAATTACGGGGGCGACATGCGCCGGTTGTTCATATCAATGTTGATTTGCCTGGGGTGTTCCGGCTGGGGCATGGCGCAGGAAGGTTCCTCTGCGCCCTCGGGTTTGCGATCTTTGCTAAGCGGGGAAGATGCCCGAAACTGGAGCGGCGTTGGACAGCTTCACATTGCAGATCAGATCATGTGTTCCGGGGCGCTGATTGCGGATGATATCGTTATCACTGCAGCCCATTGCGTGTATGATCCTGACAGCCACCGACGGTTTGACCCCGATCAAATTGAATTCCTGGCAGATCTGCGTGCGGGGCGGCCTTCTGCCGTGCGAAAAGGGCGTTATCTGGCTGTTATACCTCAATATAATCCAGATTCAGGTAATCGGTCACAGGTTGAATCTGATGTCGCTTTGCTGATGTTAGATAGGCCGATCCGCAGTTTTTCGGTCACGCCATTTGCACTGGGAATAAGCCCGGGGCCGGGCGAAAACGTCGGGGTCGTATCTTATGCGCATGACCGCAGGGAAAGCCCAGCACTGGAAGAAACCTGCGCTGTGGAAGCGCGCGAAGGACGGGCATTGATCCTGACCTGTTCGGTCGCGGCGGGGTCATCCGGGGCGCCGGTTTTGCGGATCGAAAATGGCATCGCCACGGTTGTGTCCGTGGTTTCGGCAACTGGGCAGTTCGACAATCGGCAGGTCGCGATCTCGACGGTTCTGGATGGGCGGATGGATTTGCTTCTGGCTGAAATAAACGCACAACCCCGCGCGCAGGGAATTGGCGTAAATCGTCTGACACCGGACAGCAGCCGCAATGGGTCTGGTGCCAAATTCCTACGGCCATAATTCGCCTGGTTCCGGGGGCAGGGTTGAAACCGGGAAAATCAGTCATATGTCGATATCAACCGGATGCCAGATGGGTCCGGGAACACAGGTCCGTCCATTCGGAGGGCCGTTACTGTTATCGCTATGAAAGGGTAACCCTATGAGAGCTTTTGATTTTTCCCCGCTGTATCGTGCCTCTGTTGGTTTTGATCAGGTCGCTGACATGATGGATCGCGTGCTTAGCAATGATGGCGCACAGCCGACATATCCCCCCTATAATATCGAGAAAACCGATGACGACGCTTACCGCATCTCGCTGGCTGTCGCCGGGTTCTCTGAAGATGAATTGAACGTCGAAGTGCGCGAAAACGCCCTGATCGTATCGGCCCGCAAGGCACCGGAAGATGGCGAAAAAACCTGGCTGCATCGCGGCATTGCCAACCGCGCATTTGAACGTCGTTTCCACCTGGCGGATCACGTGCGTGTGCATGGGGCAAGTCATGAAAATGGCATGCTGCATATCGAACTGGCCCGCGAAGTGCCCGAGGCCCTGAAACCCCGTCGCATCGAAATTGCGACGTCTCAGCAACCGGCACTTCAGGCGGCCGAATAAGTTTCCTCCCGAACGCATTCCCGTGTGTTCACATCAAGGCGTGCCTTCGGGCGCGCCTTTTTGCTGCGTGATTGCCTTTTGCACCGCTTGCCGTCAGAAAGGCAAAAACGGAGACACCATGAAACCTTTTCTGATCCTGCAACTGCGCCCGGAAACCGAAGCTGCCGATGATGAATTTGCGGCTTTTCTGAAATTCGGGAACCTGCAGAAAGATGAGGTGCACCGCATCCGTCTTGATCAGGAAGATATCCCGGATGACATTGACCTGTCTCATTATTCTGGGGTGATTGTTGGCGGTGGCCCTGGGTGTGTATCCGATGATCCCCTTAACAAAAGCGCGATGGATGCAAAGATCGAACAGGCCTGCCTGTCTTTGATGCCCGAAATCACGGCGCGCGATTTTCCCTTTATGGGCTGCTGTTATGGCATCGGGATTTTGGGCCACAGCCTTGGCGCCACGGTCAGCAAGGAAAAATGGGGCGAAGTCGCGGGCACGGCGCAATGCGAAGTGGTGGCCGATGATCCGCTGGTCGAGGGGATGACAGGCACATGGCAGGCATTTGTTGGTCATAAAGAAGCGTTGCAGGAACTGCCAGATGGTGCCGTTCAGCTGGTGACATCCCCGACCTGCCGTTATCAGATGGTGCGTTATGGGCGGAATGTTTATGCAACGCAGTTCCACCCCGAAGCCGATGCGCAGGGTTTTGAAAATCGGATTAATATCTACAAACACAAAGGCTATTTCCCACCGGAAGACGCCGACCGGCTGATCAAAATGTGCAGGGCCGCAGATGTCACCGTGCCAGAAAAAATCCTGCACCGCTTTGTGGCCAGGTACCGTACGCAGGCCTGATATTTTCTCAACCTTTTGTGGCCATCTTTATCACGTCATGACACCGCGGGCCAGCCGGTTCGCAACCTACGGAAACAGTCCTGATTGGAACATAAAACACTCCAGGGACCGCAGTGAACCGTTCAATGCATGGGGCTAAGACGCCCAAAGTAGCTTTTCCGGATGGCGGCGCCGCCTCTTTTATCAAACGGCCCAGCAGATCCACAGATGAACACATAGAAAAACCGCACAGGCATAAAGCCCATGCGGCGTATTTTGCGTGGATAAATGAAGGCTTATTGCGTCAGGCTTTGCGCCAGACGCATCAGACGGATGGCTTCGGCGCGATAGCCGAATTCATCCGCACCTTTATGGGCATTGGCCAGATCAATCGCCTGATCATATCCCCAGTCGCCAAGATAATCAGACCCTTGCAAAAGCTGCGCAAATCCTGCCATCGCGATGGCGAAGTTGGCCTCGGATCCGGCGTCTGACGACCCAATGGCAACGGGAGTCTCGATCAGGTTGCTGACGTCTTCCCCCGGATTTTTATAGCGCAGGCGCAGAAAACCCAGCTCGCCATTGCCGTCAGGCAGTTCGCCCGTGCCGTAGCGCAGCGGATCATTCAGAACCGCGTCTGACCCCACTGGTGTCACTTCATAGATCGCGGTGATACGATGGCCTGCGCCGATTTCACCGGCATCCACCGCGTCATTGTTGAAATCCTCACGGCGCAAAGCACGGGTTTCATAGCCGATCAGGCGATATTCTGCGATCTCGGCTGGGTTGAACTCCATCTGGATCTTCACATCATTTGCAATCGGGAACAGCGCGCCGGACAGCTGATCCACCAACACTTTCTGCGCCTCTTGCAATGTGTCGATATAGGACGCGGTGCCATTGCCGTTTTGTGCAAGCGCCTGCATGGTTGC
The DNA here is from genome assembly GCF_049608145.1 of Halocynthiibacter sp. Classification (NCBI taxonomy): domain Bacteria; kingdom Pseudomonadati; phylum Pseudomonadota; class Alphaproteobacteria; order Rhodobacterales; family Paracoccaceae; genus Halocynthiibacter; species Halocynthiibacter sp. The sequence goes on along the minus strand of NZ_JBMYXF010000079.1, from coordinate 2,323 downwards.
GTCATCCAGGTTGCCACGCCCAAAGCCCAGAACAGACAGATATGTGCCACTGTCGCGTTTGTCGGAAATGTAATCTTTCAATGCACCGGGGTCGGACAAACCAACATTGAAATCACCGTCGGTGGCCAGAACCACACGAGAGATTTCCCCCTTCTTGGTCATGGCTTCCGCGACCTGATAAGCTTGTTGCAAACCGGCCTGTCCGGCAGTTGATCCGCCAGCCTGCAGATTGGTTAGCGCGGTCATGATTGCCGCACTGTCACTGGCGGGGGTCGGTGCCAAAACCTGCCCGGCACTGCCTGCATAGGTGACAATCGCGACACTGTCTTCGGCGCGCAGTTCCGACAACATCAGACGGAAGCTTTGTACCAGAAGGGGCAGTTTATCCGGACTGTTCATAGAACCCGAGGTATCAATCAGAAACACAAGGTTCAGCGGCGGCCGTTCCGCAATCTCGGGCATTTCGCCCTGAATGCCAATATGCACAAGCTGCGTGCCCGTGTTCCAAGGCGTGTCCGTCACTGTCACCGTTGTGGCAAAGGGCGCATCATCCAAGGGGAGCGTGTAATCATAGGGGAAATAATTGACCATTTCCTCGGCACGTACGGCCTCTGCGGGTGGCAAGTACCCCCGCATCAGGGACGAGCGTACAATCGCATAAGAAGCCGTATCCACATCAATCGAAAATGTTGAAACCGGTTCCTCTGTGGTGATTTTCAGCGGATTAGGGGCCTCGTTGGCAAAGGTTTCGGTATTGGCCTCGGGTTGGGACATAATGTCGGGTTGTGGCATGACGGAGCTGCTGAAAGCGTCCTGAGCAACAATACCACGGTTCATGCGTGTCATCGGGGCCGCGCCAGCCATGGGTGCGGAGAGGGCCATTTCATCGGCCATCTGGACCTCATCCATTGCTATGACCGGCGATACTTCAACGGCTATCTGATCCACCTCTGCGGTCATTTCTACGATGGGCTCAGCGACGATGGGCATTGGGATAGGTTCAGATTTTTGCGCAAGGCGCGCGTCATTCGGGTTCAAATTTGGCAAGACAACAATCAACGCCACGCCCAGGGTTGCGATTGAGGTGGTCGCGGCCAATGCGCCTTTGGTGGAAAGTCTTTTAAACATTTCACGTGCTCCTGAAATTAGGCCCGGTCTTCGGGCGGCTTCAGGAATAGGACGCAGGTCATCGGCAGATCCCTGGCGGGCTGCGTGAAGTTTTTCAAAATTCATGGTCGCAAGCGCAATATCAGCGTCACGTTTTGCAGCATCCGGTTTAGGTGTCGCGGCCTGCATGTCTGATGTCAGCTTATCGAGGTCAAATTCATCATTCATGATGCGGCCTCCTTTTTATGCATTGCTTTCAGGCGTTTTTTCACTTCCGAGATCCGCCAACTTACGGTGCCTTCTGTCACGTTCAATACCTCGGCCGCTTGGGCCTGGGTCAGGTCTTGATCCATGGTCAACGCAAGCGTGTCGCGCAGATCCTGGGGCAGGGCGGACATGGCCTGAGTCAGCCAATCGCGTGCCTCGGCTTCTTCCCGGATTGCATCCTGGCGGTTTATTTCCCAGTCCCCCCAGCCCTCGGCATGACGGGCATGGGTCTGTTGGCGGCGACGACGATCATGCGACGCATTCACGGCAACCCGGTACAGCCAAGTTGTGAATTTCGCATCTCCCCGGAACGCGGCCAGTTTGGCGGGCAGGGCGGCACATATATCCTGAGTCAGGTCTTCGGCATCGGCCTTGGTGCCGGTCAGGCGAAAACACAGGCCAAACAGGCGATCGTAATGCCGCCCCAGCAAAACCCCAAAGGCCTTCCCGTCGCCACCAGCCGCCGCCAGCGCAAGTTCTCTGTCATCAACATTCATACGCATATCACAGACTATGACGCGCCCCGAAGGTCAATCCCTGGTGAGACCGACAAAGTTTTTTGGCGGGGGCTGGCTTAAAAAGATTGTCGAAAGGGGATAATCGGATAATTCTAAATGGGTTAGACTGAAAAGCGACTAAACCAGATGAAACATACTCTTCTTTCTATTTTCCTTTTCTGCGCGACAGCGTTTCCCAGCTTCGCCGAGGGGCCATCGGCGCCCGACACCCTATCGGATACATTACATCTTATGCAGCAGGAGCTACTGCAGCGTCCGGATGTAGTGGGTGCGATTTTGGATTTTCAGGATAACTCTCTCGCTCTCACGATGAAAAGTGGCGGATCATCGACCTTGTACCCGGACAATCTGCATATGGTTCTGTTGCGTTCCGAAACAAATGAAATCCGGCAGCAAGCTCTGAGTGATTTCATCACAAATCTTTTGGCTTC
>NZ_JBMYXF010000078.1:0-9056 GCF_049608145.1 Halocynthiibacter sp. | reverse complement strand
AACCGGAAAACCGGAAAACCGGAAAACCGGAAAACCGGAAAACCGGAAAACCGGCACAGTTTTTCATTCCATCTTGCCAGACCCCACCGAATATCGCACATGACGCATATGAAACTTTCTGACTTTGATTTCGACTTACCTGAAGAACTGATCGCAACGCGCCCTGCGGTGCCACGTACGGCCTCGCGCCTGTTATTGGCGCAGGGGCAGGGTGGCGCAATGACACTTGCGGATCATCATGTGCATAATCTGGGCCAATTTCTACGTCCCGGGGATCGACTGGTTCTGAACGACACCAAGGTTATTCCTGCACGCCTGTCCGGCCAGCGATTTCGCGACAGTGCCCAGGGGCGGGTCAGCTCAAAAATCGAGGTGACATTGCTGGAGCCACTGGGCCAAATGCCCGGCGGCTGGCGCGCACTTTTGAAACCTCTGCGCAAGGTGAAAGATGGCGAAGAAATTGAATTCGGGGATGGGTTCAAAGCCCGTGTCACCGGCCGGGATGATGGCGCCGCCTTGCTGGAATTCAACACCACGGGCGATGCGTTTGATGTGGCTTTGCAAAAGGCAGGGAATATGCCTCTGCCGCCTTATATTGCGGCGAAACGCGCAGCAGATGATCAGGACAACACAGATTATCAGACCGTGTTTGCGAAGAACTCCGGCGCTGTCGCAGCCCCAACTGCCAGCCTGCATTTCGACCAGGTGCTTTTGGATCAGTTGGCAAAAATTGGCGTGGAGTTCACGCATGTCACCTTGCACGTGGGGGCGGGAACATTTCTGCCGGTGAAGGTGGACGATGTGCGTGACCATAAGATGCATGCGGAATGGGGCGAAGTGTCGGAACAAGCTGCTGGCGAAATCGCTGCAACGCAGGCCGCCGGTGGCCGGGTGATCCCGGTGGGCACCACGGCCCTGCGTTTGATTGAATCGGCAGCACGTGACAGCGGCGCCATTGCACCCTTCTGCGATGAAACTGATATTTTCATCACCCCGGGCTTTCAATTCAAAGTCGCGGATGGGCTGATGACCAACTTCCACTTGCCAAAATCCACCCTGATGATGCTGGTGTCAGCCCTTATGGGCGTGGATGAAATGAAGCGGATCTATGATCATGCCATCGGCGATGGCTATCGCTTTTTCTCCTACGGCGACAGTTCCTTGCTTTTGCCTGCAGGCTAAGTAAATTTCACCAAATGCGACAAAATGCCCGAAGGCGACTATAATTGGTCGTTCCTGCACGGTTTCATATCCAGTGCGGGTGTATCGGTCGGAAAAAATACACCAGCCCTCGGGGTTGATCATTAAGGAATTGCGATGTTTGACGTTCTGAAAAGCTCCTGGGCGCTTCTTTTGGGTATGGGTCTGCTGATGGTTGGGAACGGGCTGCAGGGCTCGCTTTTGGGTGTGGTCGGGACAGAGAATAATTTCTCAACATTTTCACTGTCGATCATCATGTCAGGTTACTTCTTGGGGTTCTTGGGAGGATCACGTATGGCACCGGATATGATCCGGCGCGTGGGGCATGTGCGCGTATTTGCGGCACTTGCATCCTTTATTTCTGCGGTTCTGATCCTTTATCCCACCATGACAAACCCTGTGGCCTGGACCATTGGCCGGGTCATCATCGGGTTCTGTTTTTCTGGCGTGTATGTGACGGCGGAAAGCTGGCTAAACAACGCGTCCTCCAACGAAAACCGGGGTAAATCCCTGTCGCTTTATCTGATCGTTCAGATGATTGGTATTGTATCGGCACAGGGTATTTTGAACCTTGCGGATACAAACGGATACACGTTGTTCGTGATTTCATCCGTTCTGGTTTCGATCTCATTTGCGCCAATTCTGCTGTCGATCAGCCCAACACCTGCTTTTGAAACGGCAAAAGCCATGTCCGTGAAAGAGCTGTTTCAGCGTTCGCCACTTGGCTGTGTGTCAGTGGCCGTTTTGGGGGCAATTTTTGCGGCCCAGTTCGGTATGGGCGCGGTATACGCAACCCAGGCCGGCATGAGCGTGGGGGAATTGTCGATCTTCGTGTCGACCCTGTATATCGGTGCAATGGTGCTGCAATATCCGATCGGCTGGATTTCGGACCGTATGGATCGCCGACAGCTGATTGGCATTGTATCCGCCTTGGGCCTGATCGGAACATTCATCGGCTTCTTTGCGGGCGGCCAGTTTGAATTGCTGCTGGTTGCCGCATTCATCATCGGTGGCATGTCAAACCCGCTTTATGGTCTGGCGATTGCACACACCAATGACTTTCTTGATCCGGAAGATATGGCGGCGGCCTCCGGTGGTCTGGTGTTTGCAAACGGTCTTGGCGCGATTGCCGGCCCGGTTGTCACCGGTTGGACCATGCAGGTGTTTGGGCCGGAAGGGTTCTATGTTTATATCGGTGTTCTGATGGCGTTCCTTGCTGGATATGCCATGTATCGTATGACACAGCGCCCAACGGTCAGTGTCGAAGACAGCGGCACCTGGACGCCGGTTCTTCAATCCGCGACAGCCGTTGCCGTTGAAGTCGCGCAAGAAGTCTTTATCGAGGCCCAGGAAGAGGCCGCAGAAGAAGAAGCCAACGCCTGAAATAGTTAAAAGTATAGCGCCAGCATAACTGTTGGCGCTAACGTCGACACATTCGTCGCATACAGGCAACTATTTGGCGCAGATAAGCTGGTTTCCCATTGTATCTGTGTAAAACTTTTGTAACGCTCACTGGTGTAGTGAGTAGGTGAAATGCGTATGGAGGAGGGTCCGGATGCATACCCCAGAAGAGGTTCTGTCGTTCTGGCTGACAGAGAAGAAGCCAAGCGACTGGTATATGGGTGGTGAGGCGCTTGACGCCGAAATCCGCGATAGATTTGAAACGATGTGGGAAGCGGGCCGCGATGGCAAGCTTTGCGAATGGACCAGTAAACCGGACAGCACGCTTGCGCTTCTGATCCTGCTGGACCAATTCCCGCGCAATATGTTCCGTGGGACGGGTAAGGCGTTTTCGACTGATTCTCTGGCACGGAAAGTGGCGAACAAAGCCATTGATAAGGGCTGGGACAAACGCGTTGACGAACCCCAGCGTCAGTTCTTTTACATGCCCCTGATGCATTCTGAATGCCTGTCAGATCAGGAACGCTGTGTGCGGCTGATGTTGACACGGATGCCACAGGCGGGCGAGGGCAATCTTCTGCACGCCAAAGCGCATCGCGAAGTGATCCGCCGTTTCGGCCGTTTCCCTTATCGCAATGATGTGTTGGACCGGTCGATGACCACACCGGAAGCTGCGTTTATCGCAGACGGTGGTTACAGCGCCGCCGTGGATGCTGTGCGGGTCTGATCCCGTTCAAACCCTGTGAATTTTTGAAAACCGTCTCTGGAAACAGGGGCGGTTTCTGTTTTGTTATGGTCTGACATACGGGGTATATTGAAACAGAATGAAAAGTAGTTTAACGTCAAACTATAATTTTCCTGCCGGAGTCTCCCCATGTCTGCAAAATCTGCTCAAACCACTTATGATGTTGTTGTCGTTGGCGCTGGCCCCGGGGGCTATGTCGCTGCGATCCGTGCAGCGCAGTTGGGTAAAAAAGTTGCCATCGTTGAACGTGAACATTTGGGTGGGATCTGCCTGAACTGGGGCTGTATTCCGACCAAGGCGCTGTTGCGTTCAGCTGAGGTGTTTCACCTGATGAAACATGCGGGCGATTACGGCCTGTCTGCGGGTGAAATCGGTTATGACCTTGATAAGGTTGTGAAACGTTCCCGTGGTGTTGCGGCGCAATTGTCTGGTGGCATCGGTCATCTGATGAAAAAGAACAAGATTGATGTGGTGATGGGCACAGCGAAAGTTGCCCGTCAGGGGGAAGTCAGCGTCACCACCGACAAAGGTGTTCAGCTGCTGAAGGCCAAGGATATTATTCTGGCGACGGGCGCACGTGCCCGCGAACTTCCAGGGCTGGAAGCGGACAGCAAACGCGTCTGGACCTATAAAGACGCGCTGAACCCGCCGCATATGCCAAAGAAACTGCTGGTGATTGGATCCGGCGCGATTGGCATTGAATTTGCCAGCTTCTTTAACACTTTGGGGGCTGACACAACGGTTGTGGAAGTCATGGACCGTGTATTGCCCGTGGAAGATGCTGAAATTTCAGCCTTTGCGAAGAAACAATTCGTGAAACAAGGCATGAAGATCATGGAAAAGGCCATGGTCAAACAGCTTGATCGCGCGGCTGACAAGGTCACGGCCCATATCGAAGTGGGTGGCAAGGTTGAAAAGCAAGAATTTGACACTGTGATTTCCGCCGTTGGGATCGTCGGCAATGTCGAAGGGCTTGGCTTGGAAGAACTGGGCGTGAAAATAGACCGCACCCATGTGGTCGTTAACGAATATTGTGAAACCGGCGTGCCCGGGCTGTACGCAATTGGTGACATCGCGGGCGCCCCTTGGCTTGCGCATAAGGCCAGCCATGAAGGTGTGATGGTTGCTGAAAAAATTGCAGGTCAGAAAGTGCATGCCGTGCGTCCGGAAAGCATCGCTGGCTGCACCTATTGTCACCCGCAGGTGGCGTCGGTTGGTTATTCTGAGGCCAAGGCAAAAGAACTTGGTTTTGATGTTAAGGTTGGACGTTTTCCCTTTGTTGGCAATGGGAAGGCCATCGCGCTTGGCGAACCCGAAGGCATGGTGAAAACCGTGTTTGACGCCAAAACCGGCGAACTTTTAGGCGCGCATATGGTGGGTGCGGAAGTGACCGAAATGATCCAAGGCTATGTCATCGGACGCCAACTTGAGACCACCGAAGAAGACCTGATGCACACCGTTTTCCCACACCCAACCCTGTCAGAGATGATGCACGAAAGCGTGCTGGATGCCTATGGCCGTGCCATTCACATGTGAGGCTCTGTTTTCTTACAAAGAAAACACCCCGGAAATTTTTAAAGTTTCCGGGGTTTGTGCTTCTTTGCCATTGATGATGGCAAAGGAATTATGGGGTTATCCAGCCCTGCGAAGATAATTTTGATTTCCTTGCTCAAGCAGCTTTTTGAGTTCCCGACCGCGGACGTGACGTCGGGCAAGTGGACCGTATGTTGTAATGCTCCGCTTTCGCTCCTGCAGAGACATTTCGATGGCCTGCACCTGATCGGTGCCTAGGAAGCGAAGGGACATTTTCCCTGGATAAAGACTCTCGGCCCGAACCCCGTTTGCAATCAGAATATCATGTTGTTTTGTAAGTATGTGGTAATACGTAACCTCTGGTGTCGGCCGTGGCCTGATTGAGTGGAATTCTGCTAGGTGCTTTGCGGAAACGAATATTTCTTCGGTATTCGGTGAATTACCGGTTTTCAAAAAAATACGGTGTTGAGGCGAGACAAGAAGATCTCTTTTTGCGCCAAGAAATCCCTTTGGGATCGCGTAGGGCATATTGTTCGTTAACCCTGATACCGTAGACTGGCCGGACCAAATGATTTCTTGGTGGCCGTGATCTACTGTGAATACTCTATCACGGGGTCCCAGCTTCTCGACGGGAACTTCGCCCTTGTCAGTCATAATGTATGTGCCTTCCGCGAAGCAGACAAAATTGGTGCCGTCATATTGGCTTATACCCAAGGTGCGAGACGTGGTTCCGGGGACGGAATTAATGCTTACGGATTGGATCGATTTATTCTCGAACACATTTTGCAGTGTTTCCCGGGCCGCAATAAATGTATGGCCGTCAGTGGTCTGAAAAAGCTGTAGGTTCAGAGAGCTGCTGCTTGTTCCATCAGAAAATTTGACGGTGAGGCGATATGTTTGAATGGCGTCGACTGTGCGGGTTAGGTTGCCACTGCCCGGATCAAATTTGATACTGGAACTGGCAATGAAGCTGGGGTTATGATCCGTGGTCAACAGGGGCGGGTTGTTCCCAAGTATGTCCACTGTGACTATGTTGTCGCTCAATGGGGTCGCAGCACTGCCATGGGTTCCCAACAGCGCCGATGCATTTTCGTTGACGCCAGTTGAACTGCCCTCTGTGGGGTCGATGATGGACAGTTTTCCAAGGTAAATTGTTTGAATTGTAGGCATGTCTTGTCCTAATGGAATTTCTGACACGTCTATTGGGCTGCGTTCGTTGAACGCAGATCGTCTGTATCAGAACAGTTTTGTGAGGAATTGAAGTGAGGCAGAGATCAGAACTGGGCGGTCATGCGGGCCATCAGTTCGCTCTGAATTCGGGTCGATCGTGTTGGTGCTGGAAGATGTTTAACATGTCATACTTATTACGTGCCTTTGATACCATCAGGTTGTGGCGGCTTATTATGACTTGATTTGCGGTTGAGAAAGTTAGAGATTATCTTGAAATCAGATGAAGTTTGGCGTGGGATAGGGATATAAATGCTGCGGCGCCCCGCTGCACATCCCACCGATCCGGACGGGAGCGATCAAAAGCACCCGTCTGCAATGCCCGTTCATGTTCTTTAAAGGGTTCTAAGCCCGCCACCGGCACGTTTCCAATCGGCAAGGCTTCCGAAATTATGCACCTCTTTATAGCCCATATTGCGCAGGGTCTGTGCCGCCATGCCGGACCGTGCGCCAGAAGCACAATACAGCGCGACAGGCGTGTCAAAACATAGCCCGGACACACAGGATTTCTTTGCTGGATCCGCTTTTTCTGGCAATGATTGCATGGGGATATGAAGTGCCGCACTGGCCATGCCACTGTTGCGCAGCTCGGCCTGGTCCCGGATGTCGATCAGGGTTAATGTGCCTGCTTTGATGCGGGTCATCGCCTCTGTTGTGTCGATTTTACCTGCGCTGATGGCTTTTAGAAAGTTAAACAAACCAAGGATCCTTTTTTGGGGTACGGATGACCTGGCCTGTATCGGACAGGGGCGAAGGCCACACAGTGATAATGTCACCATGAGATGTGCTTATGTCAGTAGTCATATGTTTGTTCACTTTTAGTTCTAACTTTATCCTTGGCGCGGCGGGGGGAATACCCTATCTCTGTTTCTGACATTACGGGGGCGGATATGGCCGAGTTGAAGAAGATCGAAGTACGCGGTGCGCGGGAACATAACCTGAAGTCCATTGATGTGGATATTCCGCGCGATGAACTGGTGGTCATCACAGGCCTGTCCGGATCAGGTAAATCAAGCCTCGCGTTTGATACGATCTATGCCGAAGGGCAGCGACGCTATGTCGAAAGCCTGTCTGCCTATGCGCGTCAATTCCTTGATATGATGGAAAAACCCGACGTTGATCACATCTCGGGCCTGTCGCCTGCGATTTCGATTGAACAGAAGACCACGTCAAAAAACCCGCGGTCCACCGTGGGCACCGTGACCGAGATTTACGACTATCTACGCCTGCTGTTCGCCCGTGCAGGCACGCCTTACTCCCCCGCTACTGGCAAGCCGATTGAGGCCCAGCAGGTACAGGACATGGTTGACCGTGTCATGGGTATGGAAGAGGGGCTTCGTGGGTATCTTTTGGCCCCGATCATCCGGGATCGTAAGGGCGAATATAAGAAGGAATTTCAGGAACTTCGCAAACAAGGCTTTCAGCGTGTGAAGGTGGATGGCGAGTTCTATGAGCTGGATGAACCACCCACGCTTGATAAGAAATTTCGCCATGATATCGATGTCGTTGTCGACCGGATCGTTGTGCGTGAAGGCATGGAAACGCGTCTGGCTGACAGTTTTCGCACGGCGCTTGATCTGGCGGATGGGATTGCGGTCCTCGAAACCGCGCCAAAGGAAGGCGATCCGGAACGGTTTACCTTCAGTGAAAATTTCGCCTGCCCGGAAAGCGGTTTCACCATCCCTGAGATTGAACCGCGTCTGTTTTCTTTCAACGCGCCCTTTGGGGCGTGCCCAGAATGCGATGGCCTTGGGGTGGAACTGTTCTTTGATGAACGCCTGATGGTGCCGGATCAGTCGTTGCGTTTGTCTGACGGGGCGATTGCGCCTTGGCGAAAGGGCAAATCGCCCTATTTTCTGCAAACGATTGAGGCGATTGCTAAGCACTACGAATTTGATCCGAAAACGCCCTGGAAAGATCTGCCGAAACATATCCAACAGGTTTTCCTATATGGGTCAAACGGCGATGAAATTCCGTTCCGCTATGATGATTCTGGCCGGGTTTATGAAATTTCACGCAGTTTCGAAGGGGTGGTTCCAAACATGGAACGCCGCTACCGAGAAACCGACAGCAATTACATCCGCGAAGAATTTGAACGCTATCAGAACAACAGATCCTGTGAGGCCTGCGAAGGGTATCGTCTAAAAGACGAAGCCCTAGCGGTGAAGATCGGCAGTTCTGACGAACTTCTGCACGTGGGGCAGGTGGTTCAGATGTCGATCCGCGAAGCGCTGGAATGGATTTCCAACGTGCCAGATGTGCTAAGCAAGCAAAAGGCAGAGATTGCCAAGGCGATTGTCAAAGAGATCCGTGAACGGCTGGGGTTTTTGAACAATGTGGGCCTTGAATACCTGTCGCTGTCGCGTAATTCGGGTACTTTGTCCGGTGGTGAAAGCCAACGTATTCGCTTGGCCAGCCAAATTGGTTCAGGTTTGACCGGTGTTCTATATGTGCTGGATGAACCTTCAATCGGTCTGCACCAACGTGACAATGGCCGCCTGTTGACCACGCTCAAGAACCTGCGTGATCAGGGCAATACGGTGATTGTTGTGGAACATGACGAAGAAGCGATCCGCGAGGCGGATTATGTCTTTGATATCGGCCCGGGCGCCGGTGTGCATGGCGGCGAAATCGTTGCGAAAGGCACCCCCGCCGAAATCTGCGCTGACCCAGTTTCTGTGACAGGTCAATATCTTACGGGCATTCGCGAGATTGCCGTACCTGGTGAACGTCGCAAGGGGAATGGCAAAAAAATCACCGTGAAAAAGGCCACAGGCAACAACTTGAAAAAGGTGACGGCAGACTTTCCGCTGGGCAAATTTACCTGTGTCACCGGTGTGTCCGGCGGTGGCAAATCGACCCTGACGATCGAAACTTTGTTTAAGACAGCCAGCATGCAGCTGAACGGCGCACGTCAGACGCCTGCGCCTTGTGAAAGCATCAAAGGCCT
>NZ_JBMYXF010000077.1:0-9232 GCF_049608145.1 Halocynthiibacter sp. | reverse complement strand
AGCATTCTTTGCGGAACTGGCCCGCGAGCGTCTTTCAAGGTAGTTCAGTCAACAATACTGTAGGATTGAACGTCCCGTTTTCCGCATTGGACACAGTGCATCAGTGGGATCACATCCTTAATCCGTGTCGTTCCATCCAGCAGGACAAGAAGCTGTGCGCCGGGAACGCGCGATACGTTTTTACAGGAGCATGTGACCTCAAGGCCCCGGTGTTTCAGAGTTTCGATGCGAACCCCGTCAATTTTTTCCAGCGAATGCACCATATCAGCCCCCATCAGAAATCCGGCAAATCGTATATGGCAATCAGGAACAGCCATGTCGAGAGCGGCGCACCCATGGGGCGCTTCCGCGCGAATAGCGCCGGTCCGGGCGGATTGCGGCGCAGTCGTGATCTGTCCGGACAATTTCCGTTGATTATTTAACCGCCCCCAACTGACTGGGAGCGGCTTCATTATTTTGTGGATGTATTCCCGCCGTCACTGACTTTAAAAGTAAGCACCAAGGGAAGGCCCTCTACCGTTCCGTGATCTGACCTGCGACATATGCCCGTGAGCTGACACAATGTCAGTGTAGTGAAGGAACGCGGCATGAACAAAAGGCTCGGCAAGGAATCACCAAAACACAGCGACGACTTCCGACGCCGACTTGTCGCCGAGAGCCTTTTGGCTGGTGTGACGGTTCCGCAGGTCGCAAAGCGCCACGGTGTCCCAAGCAGTCAGATATACAAATGGCGTGGCGATGATCGCTACGCACCATCCTCGTCTACAGCTGAAGGTTTCACAGGAATCGCTATTTCCGATGCTGCGCCAGCAATCACGCTAACCGACAGCATTAACATCACATTGGAGAATGGCCGCGCCCTGTCATTCAATGGCTGTACAAATACTGCGTTCATTCTTGAGCTGGCACGGGGCTTGGCCAGATGATCCCGTTTCTCGCGGAGACTAAGATCTGGCTGGCTGCGGGCGTGACGGACATGCGGCGTGGATTTAATGGCCTGGCCGCGCAAACGGAACAAGTCCTGAAGGAAGATCCCTATTGCGGTCATCTGTTTTTGTTTAGAGGTCGCCGTGGTGATCAAATCAAAGTTATTTGGTGGGACGGCCAAGGCGCATGCCTCTTCACCAAGCGGTTAGAACGAGGGCGGTTCGTGTGGCCATCATCGAGCGATGGAAAAATCAATTTATCACGGGCTGAGTTCTCAATGCTCATGGAGGGAATTGATTGGCGTATCACCAAGAAAACATGGCGACCTACAGTAGCAGGATAGTCATGTTTTACGAGGAATATAACGATTTTGAGGTTTCATTTGTGGCGTTGATTTGCTATGCAATGGCATGACAGACATACCCTCAAATCTTGCTGATCTACCCGCTGAAGCGCATGCATATATTGCCTCGCTGACTGCGAGTTTTGATAAAGAGCGAAAGCAGCTTGAAGCAGGAATCCAGGGCCGCGACACAATCATCGACGACCTGCGCATGCAGATTGATGGTCACAAAAAACACCGCTTTGGTTCAAAGTCCGAAACGGCCGATCAGCTTTCTCTGGAACTCATTCTCGAAGAATTAGAGATCAAGCGTGCCGCAGAGGATGGCGATAGCAATTCAGAAGATGAGGTTGTTAAACCTCCACGCACACCACGGACGCGCAAGCCTTTTCCTAAAGACCTCAAGCGAACAGAGCAACGGATCACGCCTGGTGAACAGTGCGCCGATTGTGGTGGTGCGTTCCGTGAACTGGGTGCCGATGTAACGGAAGAGCTTGAATATGTGCCGGGTCATTACGTCGTCAAAGACATAATCCGACCACGCATGGCATGCACATGTTGTGAACAAGTCGTGCAGGCCGAGATGCCGTCACGCGTTATACCCAAGTGCTTTGTTGGCCCAGCTCTGATGGCACATATCCTTGTCAGCAAATACGGATATCATCTGCCGCTTTATCGCCAAAGCCAGATGTTCGCCAATCAAGGCATCGAGCTCAGCGCCTCACTTCTGTCCCAATGGGTTGGAAAGTGTTGTCCGCTGCTGGAACGCCTTTCTAACGCAATTCGTGACCATGTGTTCGCAGGCAAAGCGATCTTCATGGACGATACTACGGTCAAGCTACTACAGAAGGGCAAGGGACGCGGCCAAAACAAACCCAAGACCGCACGCCTTTGGGTCTACGCCAGAGATGAAGAGCCATGGGGAAGTTCAGAACCACCCGCCGTTTGGTATCAATTCTCGATATCTCGTGGTGCAGAACATCCAAGCAAACATCTTAAGGACCGCAAATGCTTTGCCCATGCGGACGCCTATGCTGGATATAATGATGCCTATAGCACAGGGCGCATTAAAGAGATGGCCTGCATGGTTCACGTCAGGCGTGAGTTTGTGAAGGTCTTTGACAGCTACAAGCTGCCCATGGCAGCTGAGGCTGTAACACGGATCAAAGAGCTGTATCGGATTGAGGGTCTGGCCCGACACAAAACACCAGAAGAACGGGTCGCGTTACGTCAAGAATTCGCCAAGCCTGTGTTTGATGAGTTGGAAGTCTGGCTGAGAGAGCGATTGGGTCGGGTTTCCGGTAAGTCGCCAATGGCCAAGGCTATTCGATATGCGCTTAAACGTCTGCCAAAGGCACGGCCCTATCTGGAGCATGGCTTTTTGGAGCTTGATAACAACACAGCGGAGCGGGCGGTTCGGCCTGTGACATTGGGCCGTAAAAATTATCTATTCATGGGATCGGAGGCTGGTGGTGATGCTGCGGCTGTCGCCTATTCCCTGATTGAAACGGCCAAGATGAACGGAGTTAATCCGGAAGCATGGCTTGCATGGGTGTTGGAACGCATTCAAGATCACCCTGCCACCCGTATGGAGGAGTTGCTTCCATGGGCGTATCAGGCCAAGATCGAGCAAGATAAGGCGCAAGCTGCACCCGCTTGAGGTGGTAGCGTTGGTGTTTACCTTTAAAAGGCCCTACCTGCGCCCCTGGCTGTGCTTTCATTCTGATTTCTTGCAGGATCTCGTTCTGCCTTTGCTCTGAAACACCCCGTTCAGTCCAGATGCTGCGTAACTCTTTCTCTGCGTCTGACATCAATAACACCCTGCAAGTTGTTCGATTGTTGGCGCGAACCCATATTTCCGCTGAAAATAGTCGTCGTCACGCTTGTGATGATGCGCCAGATCTTCAGGTGTCGCGGGCTGAAGGTTCTTTTCGTACACCGGAAACCAGGGGGTGTCTGTGCCCTCATAGTGGTAACGGGGGGCTTGCGGCCCCTCGTCATCTCGCGTTTTTGGCATCAAAGCACAGTGCAAAATCACTTTCACACCCCAGCATAGCCCAAAATCGTTTGTATAGATCACGTAGTCACCCGGCTGGAATTTATGCTGATCTGTCTTCGCGCATACATAAGAAAATTCGCTCATGCCGCTGCCTCCTTTTCCCCGGCTGTAGCAGCTTCCATCAAATAATCTGCTGCGCGCTGGCCTGCCGCTGCCGCCCGGACAATCGCCCGCTTATCGTTCCTGAGAACTTCCAGCCAGGAAGCAATATAAGCCGCGCTGTCCTCGATGTGTCCCGGCTCAAAGCCAAGCTGTGCGCCCAAAAATGCTGCACCAATTTCGGCACATAATTCTTCCTGCGAGTAGGCTGCATTTCCGAACTTTGAACCGGCCTTTTCCTTGCTCCGATCGCATCTTTTTACGTGGCCTGTCGCGTGGCACAATTCATGATAAAGCGTTGAATAAAATCGCTCAGCGCTTTGAAAGTGCTCAATCTTTGGCATTTGCACCTGATCAAACTTCGGGCTGTAGAATGCTTTATAACCGCCTTCCGCATATGCAACGCCCATGCCCTCAATCATGTTGGCCGCAATGTGTGATAGCTCTTCCACGGGCCGGGTTCTGAATGTTTCGGTTTCCTCCGGCGTTGAGAACTGATCACCCAGGCCGTCAATCTGTTCAACATTAAAAACCCGGTATGACTTCAGGTAGCCGCGTGTTTTCTTTTTGCTGTCTTCGCTTTCCGCTGCGTCGTTCGCGGTTTCATAAGTACCATACTTAACCACCAGGGAAGACTTTTCACCTTTGCGCACCATGCCGCCAAGGTCTTTCGCCTGCTTAAACGTCATCCAAACAGGATTACGAAAGCCACTTACAGACGCTTTCAGGCCAAGCAACAAGTTATTGATACCCCGATAAGCTTCGCCGTTTGAACGGGTCGGAACGCCCGCCACGCCAGAAACCCATGGGCATTCCCACGGCTTCACGCCTTTTTCCAGTGCTGCAATGATCTGCGCGGTTACTTCTTCGTAAACATCGAATTTAACTTTCGCCATTTTGCTTTCCTCCGGGTGTCCCACGTCTGCGGTGGGGGTAAATGGAACTGGTTTTGAGGGAAGGGCTTCAGCCCGCCTCCTGAAAACCTGAATGCGATGAAAGAAGGGGTCGGTGAATTTGGAGGGAAAAACCGACGGGACCGTGGAATACCGGATCAAAACGCAGTTTTGTGAGGATATGCCGCGAAAGCCCGTCTGTTTTTATCGGAAAAGAGGGCCGGAACAGGCCCTTATATAGCCCTGCAAGGGGCTTCGTGAGCGGGCGTTTGGCTCTGCCAAATCCCCCGAACGTCCTGACCACCCGCCCATATCGATCATCAATGTAATCACAAATACCCCTCGCCCATCCGGCCCGGCAGTTTTCCATCCTGAGGGTAGATCGAGTTTACGAGGGCGACCGAAGGGCTTGCAGGCACAAAAGCGAAGACACCATACATCGAAGCGGCTGCCTGTGGGAAACTGCCGGGCCACGACCCAACGGGGCGTTCTGCCGGGCGGGGTGATCCGGAACAGAGCAAAAAGACAGACGGCTTTCACCGCCTGCCCTTCCGGGAATTTCTGATTGGTTACTCTGTAACGGGATCGTCATCTCCCTGGCTGGGTTCAAAGAGGATAATCTCACCGTTCACTGGCATCGAGAAGAGCTGGATCTTTGTGACCACCTTTGAGTCATCTTTTCCGGGGAATGCGACGCCTACTTTGTGGAAGCGGGTTTTTCCATCGGTGCCTTCGACTGGTGTGACTGCGTTGAAGTATTTGGTCATGTTCTTTCTCCTTTGTTTTGATGCTATCGGCTGAGGCAGGGCGAACACCGGGTCAAAGATAAATTTGTCTTTCGCGAGGAATGGCCCCGCAGGGGACAGGGGAAATTTGTCATTGAAGCCGCGCAGCGGCGGTCCCGGTGGGCGACCTGCCGTAGATTGCATCTTCCAAAACAAGGGAGAAAGAACTGACCAGATCTGCGCTGACATAACTGTATGCCGGTGGAAAAACCCGCTTCCACATTAGCGCTGAACTATCTGGAAAGATCAAAGGTGGCCGTAAAGATCCGTCTCAAGCACCGACATTGAAGTTCTGATGCAACCCTGAACCCAGCCAGGGGGATGATGATCCTGCGCAGGTCGATCTGCATTCTGATGTGCGGTGAAAGCCGTCTGTCTTTGCCGTGACGTGTAGGATCACCCCGCCCGGCACCGGGGCATATAATGCCAGCCCCGCAGGGGTTGGCGCTATTCAAAGCAAACGATAAGTGGCTACCCCTGAGGGTAGCCACTGTGAGTTTCAACTCATCGCACTGACGGCCTCATCAATAGCCTCCGTCCGTTCTTCCCACAGGATACAGTAAGGCTTGTTCAGCTCCGGCATTTTGGCGATTTCTGCGCATTTCAGTTTGAACCTGAAGAACTCATCGTTGTCAGTAATTCCGACTTCGTGTGCGGCATCATATATCAGTTCATTCAGGTCACAAACGTATACTTCGTAGATCTGGCTAACCTTCAGGTTTCCACTGAGGCGTTTGAAGGCGCTGACTGCATTGCGCATCCGGGTACGTTCTTTCACCAGATCCCAGTATTCCTGCTGACCTGTGTGCAGTATTTGTGTTGTCTCAATGGCCTGAGTGTTGATCGTGTTCATGGCATTTCCTTTCGTGACATGCTGATTTTGGTTGATGTCCGAGCACCCCGCTTAAAAACGAAGCCGGGTCAGGGATGCCGAAGGCACCAGCTTGCTGGGCGAAATAATTTACGCAGGAAATTATTTCGATCCTTGAGGCGGTTTTGTTTTGGAGCCAATCCGGAGGATATCATTCCAAATATCAGCAGAGCATTTACGGTCAGCCGCCGGAGACGAGCGACCGGATGCTAAGGTGATGGGAGACGGGATGAAGCGGAGGAAGCCTGATCCTTCAGGCTGACAAAGTGCAATCCCGGATCGCGTCACCTTAGCATCCGTATTCGCGCGGCCTCGGCGGTGGGTCTCATACGCAACGCGGCGTGTCTGCGCCACGGGCCAGAGGCGCGTTCTTCCAACAGCCCGGAACTCACGACACCGGAATGTGCCATTCACCGTCCGCCTTTCATGCCCGTCAGCATCGGCTGGCGGGCCTTCCGATCAGCTATGCTGGTCGGTGCTTCGTGCAGAACCCGCCATGCGGGTTCTACAATCCATACTGTTGAGCGGTTCCAATTTAAAGGCGACCTTGATTTCGGGCGCTTATTGTTCTACATTTGTTCCACATCAAATCTGGAGAATGACTATGGAAGCTGCCGCTCAGTCACATCCGGAACATCGCACCGCACCCTATGGCGGGCCTGATCCGGTACATCTGTTACCAACTGCAAAACAAATGGCATTCGCGCGAAAGATAGCTACGTCCCGCGCCTTAGTATTGCCTTGGGATGTCCAGCAATCACGTGCTGACCTATCACGGTGGATTGATCAGAACCTGAACAAACCAGTCGCAGGCACTGTTGCATCTGATGAACCTACGTCGAAGCAGGTAGCCTTTGCAGAACGCATTGCCACAATAAAGAAGACGCGCGTTCCCAGAGAATGCTTTAAGAGTCGTCAGCTTATGAGCCGCTGGATTGATACGAACAAGCGTCACTAAAGCAACGCCCTTCAGGGCTTCATAGCGAATAGCGCCAGTCTGATTTCATTTCGGCGTAGTCGGGATGGGATCAGACACCATATAAATCAGCAATTACAGCCCCATTCTATAGGGCTGCAATCTGGGTTTGGCTTGTATCAATGGCACCAGTAGCGACGGCAATACTTTCGACCGCAAACCGTGATACGCGCTTCATAGTCTATTGGCACTGTTTCCAGGACCAGTTCACCATCGTGGCCAACTGCGTATATATCGCAAGATATGTCATCATTTCCGAACCACACCACCTGAAAACACCATGGCCCTACGCCCCCTTCCCGGCTCTGAAAGTATCCTTCAAAGTTCCGGCACTCCCAACTCCCGGCCCACCAGATCGCGCCGGGTATATGTTTGTGATCGAGGGGGAACATTTCTACTTGTCCCATCATCCCGGCTTCCTGAATGTGCAATACCCGGTCGGAATATTGGTTCCGCTGCTGGCAAAGCTGCCAACGGGTAAATCCGTCCATCTGCCTATGGTGTTTCCGTGATCGTAATGCGCTGTTGCTGGCAAAATGCACACAAGACGCCCGCCCGGCTTTAAAAATTCTACGGCGTGATCGAGGTGTTTTTTGTAGTGCTGACCACAGAAAGGCGGGTTCATCAGTATTGCGTCAAAACGTGCATCTGGGGCCACCTCAAGGAAATTTGCCACCATGACGTGATGACCTTTGGAACGCGCTTCTGTTGCTCTACCGGCATGGCATTCAACACCCGTGACATTCAATTGATCTGGGAAGCCATAACGATCTTTGGACTTATGCCAGATCGCAAGGGCATCCATCATCTGGCCGTCACCGCAGGAAGGTTCCAGAATACATTCACCACCATGCAGCTCGAGCGCAGTAACGACCTTATCAATCACCTTTTTGGGTGTGGGGTAATATGCAAGATCGGCTGCAACTTCAGTTCCTGGCTTTTTAGCTTCTGCCTCACTGGGGGCGTCGGGCAATACTTCACCATAAAATTCAGCCAGCCCCCGGTTAATGTCCAGCAAGCCCTGCTTGTCGAAGATCAAATGCGCGTTGCCATTCAAAAACCCACGAATAACCCCACCGCAGAATTTTGCTTCTCCATATTTTTCCGCCTCCTCCATCAGATCTGCGAACTCCCCATATTCATAACGGGCTTCGCCGCGATATGTGCGCAAGGCGTTTAATGTGTCTCTGACACGTTCCTTACCCCGTGCGCTCCATCCGAATGCTGACGTTACGATGATGCGCTTCGGCAAACCCTGCACACCAATCTTAACCTTGGAATGGCTTTTATAGGCCGGGTCCAGATCGCAAAAACATTCAGCCAGGCCCTTCAGGACATGGAAACGTGGGGACAGCAGGAAATCACCAAATAGCGCCCGGATGTTTTCAATTGTGAACGGATCCGGGTTTTCAAGTTTGAGGCTGAGATTTGACCTGTCTTTCGCTGACGCAACCGCCTTAATGTTCAATCCATCATAGACGTGTTTCCATGCTGCTTTCAGCAATGCCGCAATCACATCACGCTCATATAAACGTGGCTCTGTAGAGAACACACACCCGCCATATTTACCACCGATTGACCCGGCGGATTTGATCGATGTTTCTGCCCGTTTGTACTCCTCAATCGCTGCCGGGATACCTTCCAGTTTTTGGTTATATTCTTCGACAATTTCCCGCAGACTCCGACGCAATGCCGGAACCTGGTGTTCTGAGTGATCGGATTTGCCAATGCGGGGGAAATCAGAATGCTGGTTCATTGCCCTGCCTCCGCTTCAACAACAGAAAACACGCGGCAGGGCATGAAGAAGTCTACACCACGCCCGCCCCCGCTTTGATTGTGATGGAAAAACCAGAAGCGGCCCGGAAGGCGCTTGCCTTTCTGCTCCACAAGCTGCGCCCATGGAATATCGCTTTCAAGTCCCCCTGAATATAAGACACCACCGAAGCGAATTGCATGATAGCTATGCTCCAGGGCTTTTGTGACCTGCTGACCTGTGCCCGTGTCGTTACAGCACCGCTTAAATGAACCATCTGCGTATTGGACAAAGTCACCGATACGCGGCTTCCCGTTCGACCGCGCAATCCATTCCTCTGTGAGGTTCGCAACAATTTCTGTGTCTTTTTCATCCAGATGGCTGTTGTCCTGTGGGGTATCAACAACATTCAACGCAACCAGGTATTTGTAAATCGCAATCAGACAGCCTTTTTCGCTGCTGTGTGAGAATGGCCCCCGGTAATGGGTTTCGCCGTTCTCAGGATGAAATTCATCCAGTTGATAGC
>NZ_JBMYXF010000076.1:0-9796 GCF_049608145.1 Halocynthiibacter sp. | reverse complement strand
GACAGCAACAGATCGAAAGCGGAATTGCATCGATCTTAAATGGCACGACGGCGATGTTCGGCGCGGTCGTGGCTGGGGTCTTGTTGGTGGATGAACCGCTGACACGTAATAAAATTGCCGGGGCTTTGATCGGGCTTGCAGGGGTTGCCTTCATCATGGGGCCAGAGACTTTGTCAGGTTTGAATCCCAGTAATCTGGCGCAGTTGGCAGTGATTACAGCGGCTTTATCCTATGCTTTCGCAAGCGTTTGGGGGAAGGTCATGCTGGCGGGGCAGCCCCCTTTGATGAATGCACTTGGCATGGTCGCGGGCAGTACAGTCCTGATGATCCCGATTGTGTTCTGTGTCGATGGGGCGCCTGAAATGGATTTGTCTTTGCAGACATGGGGGGCTTTGTTTGGCATCGCATCTTTGTCCACGGTGTTGGCCTATGTGCTGTATTTCGCGATCTTGCAGCGGGCGGGGGCGGCGAACCTGATGTTGGTCACGCTGCTGATCCCGCCCTTTGCCATTGCCTTGGGTGCGATGTTCCTGGACGAGATGATCTCACCCGCTGCTTGGATCGGTTTTGGCATCATTGCTGTGGGGTTCGCCGTGACAGATGGGCGTATCTTCACGGCGATAAGGCGGAGTTAACCGTTCACCAATAGGTTTTGGCGGATCGCCGTTATGTCTTGCGCCGAGATGTTCAGAACGTCCGTCAGATAGCTGTCAAAAGATCCGAAACCCTGTTCAATCGCCTCAAGTGCTGCCAAGATCTGTTCGGGATGTGCACCAAAGGCCGGGCGCAGCGAAGCCGGGCCGTGACCAACCAATTTCTCAAGCTCGGCGTAAGTATAGATGTTGGTCGCGAGGTAATCTCGCATGACGTCTTCCTTAGAATAGCCAAGCACAAGCAGGGTCACAGCAGCCATATAACCGGTGCGATCCTTGCCGCCGGCGCAATGAAACACCAGGGGGAAGTTGTCAGCATTGGTCAGCAGATGCAAAAACCGCGAGACCTGTGGGTTAAAGTCGGTTGCGAAATCCTGATAACGTTCGATGCGGATTTGGCGCAGATCAACATTGTGATCGGTCAGAAGTTGGTCGATCTCATCGAATTTGCCTTCGAACCAAAGCGGGCGAATTTGCAGGCCGATTTCCAGCGGCATGATGCGTTCGATATTGGCCGGATCCGCGCCAATGGGCAAGTTGGCAGTGAAATCCACTGAAGGAATATGTTTGTTGGGGTGGCTGTCCAATTCATCCGGGGCGCGTAGATCAACAATGGTTTCAATGGCTTGATCTGACAGATAGGTCAGATCTGCTGCGGTCAACGCATCCAACTGATCAGACCGAAACAACAGACCCGCGCGAATGCCATTGTCTGGTGTGGTGAGTTCGCGAAAATTCACAAGCCCTTCAACCGGGTTGGTGACGGGGATCTGCGCGCAGTTTTCGGGCAGGGCGATATCCAGCGCTGTGGCGCAGGCGTTTTCGGCCTGAAGGGGGGACGTCAAAGCCAAGGTGGCGGTGCCTGCCAGCAGTAAATTGCGAAAATGGGTCATCGGTGTCGTCCTTATGCGTGAATCATCTTGCGGGCTTTAAAAAGGATTGCGATTGATATAGAAAGTTCAACACTATCGAATTTGCAGATGGAGTTTCCATGCCGGACATCGAACAATTGCGCGCTTTTGTGGTGGCCGAAGAAAACGGGTCATTCTCAGCGGCGGCGCGGGCTTTGGGGAAGGCGCAATCTGCGATCAGTGCAGCCATTGCGAATTTGGAAATCGATCTCGACGTGACCTTGTTTGATCGCGCGGGATATCGACCTGAATTGACGCAACAAGGCCAAGTGGTTCTGGGCTATGCGAAATCTGTGCTTGAGAGCATGGATGCGCTGATGGGTCAGGCAGAAACCCTAAGCACGCGATCAGAAGCACGGTTCACGTTTTATATCGAGGATGGATTGCTTGTGGCACGTCTGCGCGATTTGCTGTCTGGGCTGGCAAATCATTTTACGGGACTTGAACTGCGGGTTGAGGAAGTGCCCCGTGCGCAGATCTTGTTGGCGGTTGAGGGGGGCGTGGCCGATCTTGCGTTGATCAGTCGGATGGAGGGCCTGAGCGCGGCCTGGTTGTCCAGGGGGATTGGGTTTCAGCGGCTGGTTCCGGTCTGTCACTGTGATCATCCGTTGGCACAATGGGCGGAAGTCAGTCGGGCAGAACTTGTGAAACACCGCCAATTTGTGTCGGATGGTGCGCCGATCAGCCCAAATATCTGGCGATCTGACGGGGTAAAGACGCGTATGTCCTTGATTTCAGATGGGCTTGGCTGGGGGGAGCTGCCCGCAGACCTCGTTGCCGAGGCGGTTCTGACGGGGCATTTGAAGGTCTTAAACTATGATTTCGCGCAGAATTCGATCCTTGAAAGCGTTGGGATCATCAGCGCGCATAAGGCCGCCACGGGGCCTGTGATGCGTTGGTTGCTGTCTGAATTTGCCAGCTGGGATCAGCGCGCCTGGATTGGGGACAGTCGGGTCGGGCGACGGGCGTCATGAAAAAGGCGACCGCAATGGGCCGCCTTTTGAAGTGATTGTCGCGATGTTTACAGCAGGGATTTAACCTTGGCTGCAACGGCCTCGGCGGTGATGCCGAATTGCTCATAAAGAACGCCAGCTGGCGCGGATGCACCGAAGCTGTTCATACCGATAAAGCCCGCTTTGGTGGATTTACCACGTTCGCCGGTCAGGTATTTGTCCCATGGCTGCTGTACCGCTGCTTCCACCGCAACACGGACCGGGCCACCTGGCAGAACGCGCTTGCGGTAGCTTTCTTCCTGTGCGTCGAACAGTTCCATGCAAGGGACAGACACAACACGGGTGCCGATGCCTTCGGCTTGAAGCAGATCACGCGCTTTCAGAGCGATCTCAACTTCGGAACCGGATGCCATGATGATCGCCTGACGTTTTTCTTCGGCGTCAGCCAGAACATAAGCGCCCTGTGCCACAAGGTTTTTGTTCTTATGTTCAGTCCGGACAGTTGGAAGGTTCTGACGCGACATGACCATCACAGACGGGGTTGTCTTGGTGGTCACAGCCATTTCCCAGGCTTCAGCCGCTTCGACAGTATCAGCAGGGCGGAAAGTCCAGGAATTCGGTGTCGCACGACAGATTGCCAGATGTTCAACAGGCTGGTGTGTCGGGCCATCTTCGCCAACGCCGATTGAATCATGGGTCATGACAAACACTGTTGGGATCTGCATCAGAGCCGCCAGACGCATGGACGGGCGCGCATAGTCGGTGAAGCAGAAGAAGGTGCCGCTGTAAGCGCGGATACCGCCGTGCAGAACCATGCCGTTCATTGCCGCAGCCATCGCGTGTTCACGGATGCCCCAGTAAACATAACGGCCACCGCGGTTGTCCAGATCAAAGGCTTCCATTTCACCGGTTTTGGTGTTGTTGGAACCTGTCAGGTCGGCAGAACCACCTACGGTTTCCGGCATGATCGGGTTGATGACCTCAAGCGCCAGTTCACCAGATTTCCGTGTTGCAACTTTTGGCTGCTCTTCAGAGATCTTCTTCTTCAGGCGTTTGATCGCAGAGGACAGTTTGTTTGGAACTTCCAGCGCATAGGCGCGGTTGAATTCCGCTTGTTTGCGGTCAGATACGCTTTCAAAACGGGTTTTCCATTCGGCGTGATCAGTTGCACCGCGTGCGCCAATGGCTTCCCACTGTGCTTTGATATCCGCAGGGATGACAAATGCGTCATGATCCCAGCCCCAGGTTTTCTTAGCGTCTGCCATCAGGTCAGGTGCGGTCAATGCGCCGTGGCCTTTGGAGGTGTCTTGCGCGCTGGTGCCCAAAGCGATGTGCGTTTTACAGGCGATCAGCGCTGGTTTGCCAGTGTTCTTAGCTTCGTTGATTGCGCGATCGATGTCTGCAGGATCGTGACCATCACATTCATGCGTAGACCAGCCAGATGCAGAGAAACGTTTCTGTTGATCCGTGATGTCAGACAGAGACACTTTGCCATCGATGGTGATGTCATTGTCATCCCAAAGAACGATCAGCTTGCTTAGCTTGTGACGCCCGGCAAGACCGATGGCTTCCTGGCTGATGCCTTCCATCAGGCAGCCGTCGCCTGCGATCACATAGGTGTGGTGATCAACGATTTTTTTGCCGTATTGCGCGCGCTGAATTTCTTCGGCCATGGCGAAACCAACGGCGTTTGCGATGCCCTGACCCAAGGGACCTGTGGTGGTTTCAACACCAGAAACGTGACCATATTCCGGGTGACCCGCTGTGATTGCGCCCCACTGACGGAAGTTTTTGATTTGATCCAGCGTCACATCTTCGTAGCCAGTGAGATGCAGCAGAGAGTAGATCAACATTGAGGCGTGACCGCCCGATAGGATGAAACGATCGCGGTCCGGCCAGCGCGGGGCTTTCGGATCAAATTTCAGGTGCTTTTCAAACAGCACAGTTGCCACATCGGCAAGACCAATTGGGGCACCGGAGTGACCAGAGTTAGCAGCGGCCACAGCATCCAGCGCCAGCGCACGAATGGCTGTCGCTTTGTTCCAGTGGTCAGGGTTCGCTGTACGAAGCGCAGTGATATCCGTTGGCTGAGTTTCCAAGGCGTTATCCTTTGGCGTTAAAAAAGCAGATGCATCCTCATATCAGTCCAGGGGGCGATTTCAAGCCGTGGATGGCTTTTGAACCCGCTTAAACACCAGTCAGGGGGCTGTTCTGGCGCAGATTTCGATGAAATGACCTATGTGATGGGCTGAATGTGCTGCTGTGTCGGCGGGAAATCGGGTATTCCCCTGACCGAGACGGTGAAGGGGGAAGAAATCCCTGCAATTATTGTCTAAAGTCGGTGTCAGCCGGATTGCGGACGATTCGTTTCCGGCGGCGGCACATGCGACTTTACATGTGAACCGATCCATTCAGAGTAATCCGGACCAACCGGAAATGTGCGACAAGATGCAGGGAGAACTGGCGGCATGAGCGACCCCACCCAGGAGATCAACGAAGAAGATCACGGCCTGAAAGGTGCGGAAATTGCCGCGCTGGAACAACGGATTTCAGCGGCATTTGACCGGATCAACGGTGCCCTTGGCGGACTTGGTAACGGCGATGATACGGAACTTGCAGAACTGACAAGCGCGTTGGAAGACGAACGAAAACGCAATGCACAGCTGGAAGAACGCCTGAAGGTTCTGAATGAGCGCCAGGAAGGTGCAATGCAGGAACTTGAAGAACGGGTTATTGGCTTTGGCAAACGTTCAGCCGATCAACAACGCGAACTGGCATCCTTGCATGAGGTGTGCGATAAATTGCGCGAAAACAACAGCATGCTGCGCGAAGCGAATGCGTCGGGCCTTGCGGATGCCGGACTGGTAAACGGCGGGCTACAGGCTGAAATTGATATGTTACGTGCACAACAAGCTGCTGATCGGGCTGAGCTTGATGCCATTTTGGAAGAACTCCGGCCTGCGATTGCAACAGCACAAACAACCGGGGAAACCGGAGAGGACGCCGTGCCTGCCGCGACATCTGATGCAGCTGCCTCAGAGGAGACTGTTTAATGCCTGAAGTTACGATCAAAATCGGCGAACGCAATTTTTCGGTGTCCTGTCAGGACGGTGAAGAACATTTCCTGCAGTCTGCTGCCGAGATGCTGGATACAGAAGCGAAAGTTCTTTTGAAACAAATCGGGCGTATTCCGGAAGAACGGATGTTGCTGATGTCGGGCCTAATGCTGGCGGACAAAACTGCGGGACTTGAAGATCAGGTTTCTGCGTTGAACGACAAACTGGCGGCGCAGGAAAAGCAAATGGAAGAGTTGCGCGAGAGTGCGGCCGCAGTTCCCGAACCGGAACGGGTTGAAGTTATCTCTGAGGTTATTCCTGATATTGTAACGGACACTTTAGAAGCACTTGCCGGACGTGCAGAAGCCCTAGCCGCAGAAGCGGAAACCAAAGCGGCAGGCTGAACCGGTTGCATGGATGATAAACAAAACCGCCCTGAAATTCGGGGCGGTTTTTGTATATTCAACGCAAACCGATCTGGTCCATGATACGTTCGAATTCCGACTTTTTCGGATCAAACGCCCGGTCCTTCAACGCATCGAACCGCTTGCGTAGGGCTTTCTTTTCATCCCCCTTACAATCGTTCCATGGCCGTCCCTGCAGAGCCATTTCCAGCACATAATATCCGATGAAATGTGGACGGGTGCCGTTTCGCAGCAGTTGCGCATAGGCCTGATCTGTTCCCAACGCGCGCAATTGGTCGGCTGTGTGTATACCAGCGCGGGCGCAGGCTTCATCCATAGCGGGCCCCAGATTGCGCAGGGAAGATACGGGGGGCGAGGAGGCTTGGGTCACGCGTTGTGTCCGGTTCATTGTTATGGTGCGATATCAGAATACAACGTGCCAGGCCGTTTTGCCATTACTGCGTCGTGAGATGGCCAATTTTGTCACAAGGTTTAACGCAACAACGGACAAAGCTGGTTGTTTGCGGAAATACACCTGGCGTGTTCCGTGTATGGGACGTGGTCGTTTGTGGCGTTGATCGAATTGGATCGCAGAGGTTTTTTATCCCGCAGACGTTTTTTAACCCATTGTGCGCCAGGGCACGGAAAGGCGGGTGGAAAACGGCGATACATGTATCAGATATGCAGTGGCAGCGACCCGGAGCCGGACACACTCTCTTCCATGACCTGCGCATTGTTGCCTGTCTCTGCATATCACCAACTTGCGAATTTTCGCAAACCAGAAGGGTAATTCAGGTGGAAAATCAAATACCGTCGTTGCTGATTTTCCTTTTCCCATTAGCCTGGAGCCCTGGTCCCGGGAACCTGATCTTCGCCGCCACGGGCGCAAGATATGGTTTCCGGGCCACCTTGCCGCTAAGTCTGGGGTATCACGCGGCAAAGTTTCTGGTGAGCCTGGTGTTAGGGTTGGGGATGTTGCAAGCGTTGGCACCAGGTTCAATTGGGTTCACTGTGCTGAAAGTCGTTGGCGCATTGTATATTCTGCGCATGGCGTTGTGCATGCTTTTAAAAGGGGGAAGCTCGGTTTGCGGCGGACAGGAAAAGGCGGGGCTGTTTACGGGCGCTGCGTTGCTTCTGTGCAATCCAAAAGCACATGTCATTACGCTGTTAATGTTTGCGCAGTTCCCAATCGCACCAGAAGATCCGGACGCGTTGCAGAAGGTCATTGTGATTTCTACGATCTTCACCCTGAACAATTGTGTGGCTTTTGCCTTCTGGACCTTGATTGGGGAACAGATTTTCAAGGGCTTTAGAATAGGGGCCACACAAGAGGTTCTGCAACGTGTCTTTGGTCTGAGCCTGATGTTTGTATCCGGTTGGATGCTGGTATAATCACCTGGCGCATTTTGCACAAAGCGGTGCATGGGGAACAAGATCTAGCCGGGCTTCGGCAATGTCTTCGCCACATTGTTCGCAGGCACCATATTCACCGGTTTCGATACGCTTTAACGCGGAGCCAATCAGCCGGATTTCGATCAATCCCTGATTGCCCATCGCTTCCAGGACTTCGGTGTCTTCCGCTTCTTGGGCCGCTTCTTCCCAGTCTTTTGCGACAGGGGCATCCAGTGTGTGTTCAATGTCATGCACACGGGTATCAAGTTCAGACAGACGTTTTTCGAGCTGAACTTTACGATTGGTTAAAGTCATTTTAACAGTCATGGCGCGTTGCCTCCTTCAGATTAAGGACGAGGCAACGCGCTGTGTGAGGATCTGCTAGATTCGCGTGCCCCGCTTATGCGTTAGCTTCGCGAATCTTATCGGCCGCGTCTTTGTCATAGGTCACGCCGTTTTCATCAAACATGCCGTCCAATTCACCAGACAGGGTCATTTCGGTGATGATGTCGCAACCGCCCACGAATTCGCCTTTGATGTAAAGCTGAGGGATGGTTGGCCAATCGGAATAATCTTTGATGCCCTGACGGATGGTTTCGTCTTCCAGAACGTTCACGTCCTGATATTCCACACCCATGAAGTTCAGAACTCCAGCGACGCGGGAAGAGAACCCGCATTGTGGCATGGATTTAGTGCCCTTCATGAAAAGGACAACATCATTGGCTTTGACTGTTTCGTCGATTGCAGTTTTTGCGTCGGTCATTTTTGGTCTTTCGTAGCTTTGGCCTGTCGTGGCCGGAGTGTTACTTGTTGCGGCGATTATC
This sequence comes from Halocynthiibacter sp., assembly GCF_049608145.1. NCBI lineage: Bacteria > Pseudomonadati > Pseudomonadota > Alphaproteobacteria > Rhodobacterales > Paracoccaceae > Halocynthiibacter > Halocynthiibacter sp. The sequence continues at coordinate 1,603 of NZ_JBMYXF010000076.1, read as the reverse complement.
GTGCTGTTTTTGGGCATTACGACGTTCGATGTTTTCATTGTTGTGATGTGTTCGTTCTACAGCTGCAACATCAGTCGCTTCCATACCCAGTTGAGATTGTTGATCTTCAACGTAGTGGTCATCTGCAGTCTTTGCATCTTCTTTTACGCGGGAAAGAGGACGGCTGCGGTTCTTGCGGAGATAAGATTCCGCTGCAATTGCCAAAGTGACAATAGAAATAATGCCGAAGAGGATCAGTTTGAAAGTCACTTTTTGCCTCTGGGCATCATCTCACGGGTATATTTCTGAGGGTCCTTAGAGACACGCGTAACAGTGGTAACTCCACCATGACTTCCACCTCCGCCGCCTTCCACAATCGAGTCGCCCTGTCCAGGTACAGTGCCACGCGGTGCTTTTGGTCCATCTTTTTCAGGCCAGTTCCACCAAACATACCCAACAACAACAAGCAGGCCTGGGAGAAAAGCGAGTAAGGTGAAAATGGTTACGTCGCTCATTCAGGCGCCCTAGTTGTCAGGCCCAACGCATGGATTTCGCCGTGAGAGCCGTCCATTTTGCCTTTCAGCGCGGCCATGACGGCACGTTGCTGTTTGACGCGGTTTTGGCCACGGAAGCTTTCATCCACGACTTCAGCATTAAAATGCACGCCATCTTCGCCAACGACGGTGATTTGTGCATCGGGGAAGCTTTCGCGGATCAGGTCTTCGATATCCTGGGCAGTGACGGCCATGGGGGCTCCTGTAATCATAGTGTTATATAAGATTTAGGGGGCAGGGGCGTGATCTGCAAGGGGATTTGCGCCGGATGTGACATTGGGATGCCTCCGGCGGGAGTATTTTGCGCAAGATGAAATTAATGCGAAACCACGTCACGCAGGGATTTCAGGAAGGCTTGGTGGCGTGGTTTGATGTGTTTGGACCAGGCGCTGAGGGCGATGCGGGTGGCGTCGCCTTCAACGGTGATTTCGCGGATCAGATCATCACGCTGGGCCTTTAGCGTTGTTGTCAGAGGCAGGTTTGCAGCGGCATATAGCAATTCCAGGGCTTCGCGCATTTCACGTGCAATGGCGAAATCTGTAATGATGTCGCGCGTGATGCTGGGATCTTTGCGCCAGGTTTGGCGGCCATATAGGGCGCTGACCCATTGACCGGCCCCAAGACAGGAATATTTCACACAGCCGCCAAAACCCTGATCGGTCAGACGTTCGTGGATTTTACATTGGTGATCATGGCGCAGATTGGGGCAGGGGATGCCTGCAGGTTTGTCGATGGCGAAATCATCGCCTTTGTCAAAGGCCAGCGCCAGACAGCACAACGCCTGACAGTTTTCACAGTCAGGCGTTAGCAGGTTTGTAATTCCGGCGTTCATCTTAAGCGACGGCAGCGGCGAAAGATGTGCGGTAGGTGTCGGACAGTTCTGCCAAAGGTGCAGAGCTTCCGCCCATATTGACCGTGTCGCCGCCAAATGTGCCAACAGATGCCACGGGAACGCCGGCTTGGCCTGCGGCGATGAACAGGGCTTCGGCCTGATCAAAGTTACACGCGACAAGGTAGCGGCCTTGGTCTTCGCCATAAAGTTCAGGCGTTGTTGCCGGGTCAAGCGAGAC
>NZ_JBMYXF010000075.1:0-9828 GCF_049608145.1 Halocynthiibacter sp. | reverse complement strand
CCAGATCGCCGCATGACCCACAATCCTCAAACACCAGATTTGACAATAACTCCATCAAGAATAGTCAGGCGTTATAAACTATCAAAACAACTGGTTTCCCAGCAAACACGAGGGACAAAGCGTGGGCTGGTAACGATAAAGTTCTCAAAATCCACATCTCCGATGAGAGGTGCGAAAATGGATCGGCGAAACATCGGTGTGTAAGATGTAAACGCTTCGACGACCACTGCGAAATCCCCATCCGCAAGGATCGGAAGTTGATCGCTATGCGCATTGTTTAATGTATTGGTGGTCCAGGTCGTCTGGCCCTTCGTCGCATGTGACCAGCTTACTTTGAATTCGTCATCTTCAGCGCTCCAGCTGATAGAGGTGACACGGATCCAGGTCGGGTAAGGATTGCGCACCATAAAATCATAAACGGTATTCATCCCATTCAGATAGTTCATATCAATTGGGGTCGTTTCCCGGGTGACGATATCCGCGATGGAATACGCCGCTTTCATGTTGATCCCCTGCGCCCGGTAAGCATTGAAGAAGGTAAACGAACCAGCATAGACCCAAAACAGCATTGGGAAAATCAAGACGACTTCTACCGATAGGCCCGCAGATGTATCATGCCAGAACCGGTGTGCCACTGACTGGCTGGTCCGGACCAGTTGCCTGATGTGATATGAGGGCATTTTAAAATAAGTCATTTTCCGGCTCATTCACAAAAGAAGAGGTGGCAACCAAGCCGAAAAGGCCGCTCGCGTCTCTGGGCAGGGCCATCGCATACCCTGTGATTTCAAAGAACGGGCTGAACATCACACAGGCACGCACCATCATCAGTTCACTTTCGCCACCACGTATCAATGTGCTGGGCGGGTTGATTTCCGCAGCTCTGTCATAGCAGGTCGCATTGCGGTTCAACGGTTGCCAAGTGACGGTGTCGATGGGACGTAATTCAAGTAGAATGGTCTCTGCGCAGCTTCCCAAAACCACGGCATCTCTGCAGATTCTGGTTTTCATCTCTTCATGGGTGATGTTTGTAATGTTGCCCAGGCGCAATTCACGCACCGATATCTCAACAGCGCGATCCAGCATAACCTGACGTAGCATAAGTACGCCGGATTCTATGATCGACAGCATGATCGAAAAAAGAAACGGAAACAGAATGACAAATTCGACGGTGACATTGCCAGTCTCATCCCGGCGAAACCGGCGAATTTTCTTTCGGATTGCATGTATCAAAATGTAAGTCTCAGTTGGTTGATCTGATTGGCAATGGTGTCGAAGGCTTTACTGATCTCTGTGCCTTCTACCCGGAAAAAATGTGCGTCCGTTGTGGCGCAGTTTCGCATGACATTTGCGCTGGTGTTGCTGACCTCAAAACCAATTGAGAACACGATAATATCGTTGTCCTTCGCAAGGTCGCAAATCTGATCCAGTCGGCTGTTTGCCTGTGAGGATGTATAATCGGTTTCGATGTAATCCCAAACGTTGCCGCTGCCATAGTAATACGGGTAATTATATGTGCCCCGTGTTGCCCAGAATGCGTACTCACTTGGTGAATCGTAGAAATCACGTTTCAGGCGATTACTGCCGACATTCACACCATCGGTCATCAGGATGACAACTTTCATAGTGTTGTTATCAGTCCAAGGTGCGGGACGATTTTTGAACACTTCGTCGATCTGAATGCCCTCTATAGCGCCAGCTTGGGTGTTGGCAGAGATGCGTTCGATTATGGGCTGTGTTGTCGGGTCTAGCAGTATCGTCGCCCATTTCATCCCTGTATGGATCGCCGTAACAGAACGGGCCTGAAAGTTGCCGATTGCATTCTTCAGTTGCGTGCGATCCTGACTAAGTGGGATAATGCGTTCATAGCTTTGTTGGGGGCAGGGTGGATTGCTCAGACCTGAAGAAAAGCTGCTATAGCTGTTCTGGATATGCTGTCCCTGACGATAGGTATGGCTTGGGGCGATACCAAGGCTATTGGGGTGCAGTCCCAGACGTGTAAAGTCACCGGCTTCAAATTCCAGACAATGTGAAAAATTGTGGCGTGGTGTCGCTGCAAGGTTGATTTCATTTAACAGAACTGGGCCCGCGTTGACCTGTCCTGTGTATGGGATCAGGGACAAAGACACGAGATCTTCTACGGAATCTCGAACAACCGTATCGATGAAATCCTTGGCGGCATCGCGCAGGGTGGCAATTTTTGATCCCCTCATGGAACCAGAGATATCCAGAACCAACGAAATTTCTACATTAGAAACACGTTCTTCGGCTTGCCCACGTGCCGCAGCGTGCAATGTGTCGATGCCTTCCCAATCGCGCAATCCCGGGGGGCGAATGCGCAGGAAAAAGGTCGGCATGTCGACCGACGCAGTGGCGGTCACAATGCGAAAGCTGCCTTGTGGGTCTCCCTGAACGTCAATTTCATTCAGAAAGGCATCCATGCCCGCCTTTTCAAAATAGTCCCGGACGACCAGTTCTGGGTCCAGCTCCTGATCAAGGTCGGCGGCGGCGAGAATGGCACGGTCTAGGGTGTTTTGCAGTTTGATCCGCGTGGTTTCATGCCGCATGACATCAATTGCCAGACCTGCGGTCAGCAGCAAAACCATAAACATCATCAGCGTGAAGATCATAAGAGATCCGCTTTCGTCGTCTCGAAAGCGGATGAGTTTATTCTTAAAACTATTTACAAATGGCGAACCGCTCAGGCGGTTTTTAAAGCCAGGAAAACCGTGTCTCTTAGACATTTGTATTCCCCTTATGTGGCAGCAGGGGCTGCTTCGGAACGTGCGTAAAAAATCTCAATTATGAAAACACAAAGATGTGGCCAAAATGGGGCGCGGACGATTGTGGCGGGCGGATTTTTGAAAAGATCCCTCTTCAGCAAAAATTAAGTGGTCCGGATGTATGAATTTCACGTGTCAAAGGTGTGTGTGGATGCATTTTTCCATTATGGGTTGCTCTGTCGGCGGAAATTGCCGGTTTTTCCGAAAATAGCGGCGTTTTATAGCGACGGGCGCGACAATACGTCATAACCTGACTGCACAAAAAACAGGCACTGATTCTAACAGTTGCCAAAAATGGTCTGTAAACGCGGCTGATTTTGCCGCTGGAGGTTTAGAATGAACGCAAACACTGGACATGCTCAGGAACCGAGCTTTCGCGAATCAGTTGATCTGATGTTTAATCGCGCGGTTGCTATGATGGATCTGCCGCCAGGGCTGGAGCAGAAGATCCGTGTATGTAACGCAACCTATACTGTTCGTTTCGGGGTGCGTCTGCGCGGCCAGATCCAGACGTTTACCGGGTATCGTTCCGTGCATTCTGAACATATGGAACCTGTGAAAGGCGGCATTCGCTATGCCTCTGCTGTGAACCAGGACGAAGTCGAAGCGCTGGCGGCGCTGATGACTTATAAATGTGCGCTTGTCGAAACGCCATTTGGCGGTTCCAAAGGTGGCCTTTGCATCAATCCGCGCGACTATGAAGAACATGAACTGGAACTCATCACCCGTCGCTTTGCCTATGAACTTGCGAAACGTGACCTGATTCACCCGTCTCAGAACGTGCCTGCACCCGATATGGGTACCGGCGAACGTGAGATGGCCTGGATCGCGGACCAATACGCGCGCATGAACACAACTGACATTAACGCGCGTGCCTGTGTAACGGGTAAACCTTTGAATGCAGGCGGTATTGCGGGTCGTGTAGAAGCAACCGGCCGTGGCGTTCAATATGCGCTTCAGGAATTTTTCCGTCATCCCGAGGACATAAAAAAGGCGGGCCTGACCGGCAAGCTTGATGGCAAGCGCGTGATCGTTCAAGGTCTTGGCAATGTGGGATATCACGCGGCGAAATTCCTGTCCGAAGAAGATGGCGCCATCATCACAGGCATTATTGAACGTGACGGCGGCATCTTTAATGATGACGGTCTGGATGTCGAAGCTGTGCACAAATGGCTGGCTGAAAATGGCGGCGTAAAGGGCTTCTCTGGCGGCACTTACGTTGAAAATGGGGCTGAACTTCTTGAAAAAGAATGTGACATCCTGATCCCGGCCGCGCTTGAAGGGGTGATCAACCTCAGCAATGCTGACCGCGTCAAAGCCCCGCTGATCATCGAAGCTGCGAACGGCCCTGTTACCGCGGGCGCCGATGACATTCTGCGCGAAAAAGGCACCGTGATCATCCCGGATATGTATGCAAACGCCGGCGGTGTGACCGTGTCTTACTTCGAATGGGTGAAAAATCTGTCACACATCCGCTTTGGTCGGATGCAGCGCCGTCAGGAAGAATCGCGTCACCAGCTGGTGATTGACGAACTGGAACGTCTGGACGATGCCATGGGCGATCGCTGGTCTATGACCCCTGATTTCAAACAGAAATATCTGCGTGGTGCAGGTGAACTTGAACTGGTTCGGTCTGGTCTCGATGATACGATGCGCATTGCGTATCAATCCATGCGCGAAGTCTGGCATTCCCGTGATGACGTGACGGATCTGCGTATGGCGGCCTACCTCGTTGCGATTGGTAAAGTTGCGGCAAGCTACCGCGCCAAGGGTCTCTGATCCTTTTTGCCACGCAAGATACATAAACGTTTCAAAGGCCTCGCGATTGCGGGGCCTTTTTATGTCAGCAAATGTCGGGACACGGCTTGTAATCTGTTCCCGCCCGACGTCCTATGCGCAGGCATTTCAGAGGACAACATAGTATGACACAGGATCTGACCTACAGCTGCACCTGCGGCCAAACCAAGGCACGGGTGCACAATGTATCCCCGCGCACAGGAAATCTTGCCCGCTGCCACTGTAAAGATTGCCAGGCCTTTGCAACCTGGCTGCAGCAGCAGGGTGGGGCGGATATTCTGGATGAAAACGGCGGCACCGAACTTTGGCAGACACTGGCCTGGCGCGTTGAATTCCTAGAAGGCAAAGCTGAAAATCTTAAGGCGATGCGCCTGTCACCCAAAGGTATGATCCGCTGGTACGCTGGCTGCTGTCACGCGCCTTTTGGCAATACGATGGGATCGCGCGCCATGACATTTGTTGGTCTGCCCTTGTCGGGATTTGATGCAAAAGCGATTGATACGATGGGGAAATTCAGCGCGTCGATCTCTGCAAAAACCGCGCGCCCCGGCAGTAATCCCCCTGATGATTTCGGATTTGGCAAAACCTTTGCGCGCATTTTGTGGCGACAGCTGAAAGGCAAGCTGCAGGCCAAAACCCGTGCAACCCCATATTGGCATGCGGATGCGCCGGTGTCTGATCCGCAGGTGTTGACGTTACAAGAACGCCAGACCGTTACTCCGGATTAAGATACGCCGCCCTATTGTCACAAAACGACATTTTCCGTCGCCGGGGGGCGTTGCATCCCCGGGCCTCACCTGATTAGCTGTGCGTGAAATCAGGGAGAATATTCATGCGATTTTCTGCATGGCAGGTGTTGAAAGAGGGGCTGACCGGCAACAAAGGTTGGAAACCCCACTGGCGCAGCCCGGAGCCAAAATCCGAGTATGACATCATTATCATTGGCGGCGGGGGCCACGGGCTTTCCACCGCGTACCATCTGGCGGCGAAATATACGGATAAACGTATTGCAGTGCTTGAAAAAGGTTATATCGGCGGCGGAAATGTCGGGCGGAACACCACGATTGTGCGCGCGAACTATTTCCTGAAGGGCAATTCAGAATTCTACAGCCACTCCCTGAAACTATGGGAACGCATGGAAAAAGACCTGAATTACAACGCGATGCATTCGCAGCGTGGCATTCTGAACCTGTTCCATTCCGATGGTCAGCGTGACGCAGCCGCACGTCGTGGCAATATGATGGTCAATCAGGGCGATGATGCGATCCTGCTGGATCGTGAAGGTGTACGGGACATCCTGCCTTACCTTGATTACGACAATATCCGTTTTCCCGTGTACGGCGCGCTGTACCACAAACGCGGCGGCACGGCGCGCCATGATGCTGTGGCCTGGGGCTATGCCCGGGGTGCCGATCAACGCGGCGTTGATATCATCCAGAACTGCGAAGTCACTGGAATCGATATCGAAAACGGCGTGGTGAAAGGCGTGCAAACCAGCAAAGGCCCGATCAAAGCCAAGAAAGTCGGCATGGTTGTGGCTGGCCGATCCAGTCAGGTCGCGGCCATGGCGGGCATGCAGGTGCCAATTGAAAGCACCGTGCTGCAGGCTTTCGTGACCGAAGGGTTGAAACCGGTGTTGGACAATGTCGTCACTTTCGGCATGGGCCATTTCTATATCAGCCAGTCTGACAAAGGTGGCCTGGTCTTTGGCGGCGACATCGACATGTACGCAAGCTATGCCCAACGCGGCAATCTGCCGACAACCGAACATGTGGTCGAAGCTGCGATGACGCTGATGCCGATGATCGGCAAGGCCAAAATGCTGCGCAGCTGGGGTGGCATCATGGATATGTCCCCGGATGGTTCCCCCATCATCGACAAAACCCATGTTGAAGGGCTCTATCTGAACTGCGGCTGGAACTACGGCGGCTTCAAAGCTGTGCCTGCTTCGGGTGATTGTTTTGCGCATTTGATTGCCAAAGATGAACCGCACCCCGTGGGCAAAAAGTTCCGCCTTGATCGCTTTCGCACCGGCCATGGGATCATGGACGAAGAAGGCACTGGCAGTCAGCACAACACCCATTAAGGAGACAGAAAATGCGTATCAAATGTCCCCTCTGTGGGGAACGCGACCGTCGCGAATTTTACTATAAGGGATCTGACATCGATCTCGCCCGCCCGGCCCCTGATGCGGGCGACGTGGCTTGGGATGACTATATCCACAACCGCGAAAACCCGGCAGGTCGCACCAAAGATCTGTGGCAGCACGAAATGGGCTGCGGGTCCTGGCTTGTGGTGGAACGCAACACCGTGACACATGAAATTTATGGCGTTGAACTTGCGGAAGACGTAAAGCGGGGGATGAAATAATGCGGATCAGTAATAAAGGTCTGATTGATCGCAGCGCCCCGGTTTCTTTCACTTTTGACGGCAAGCCTGTTCAGGGTTTTCAGGGGGATACAATCACCTCTGCCGCGCTGGCCCAAGGCCGCAAAGTCTTTGGTCGCAGCTTTAAATATCACCGTCCACGTGGCGTGATGACCACGGGTTCGGAAGAACCAAACGCCCTGGTCACATTGCATTCCGGTGCCGCGCAAGATCCCAATATCCGCGCCACCACACAGGAAATCTATGACGGTCTGCAGGTGCGCGGGCAAAACGCCTGGCCCTCTGTCGATCGTGATCTTATGGGCGTGAATGATCTGTTCGCGCCGTTCTTTGGCGCGGGTTTCTATTATAAAACCTTCATGTGGCCCGGCGCGCTGTGGGAAAAACTGTGGGAACCGATGATCCGTCGCGCCGCCGGTCTTGGCGCGCTCTCTGGTGAACATGACACGTCCCGCAATGAAAAAGCGTATGCTTTCTGTGATCTTCTGGTGATCGGTGCTGGCCCTGCGGGCCTGATGGCCGCGCTGACCGCGGCACGCGCAGGCGCAGATGTGATTATCGCTGATGAAGATGCACGCCCCGGCGGACGTCTTTTGCTGGAAGAAGAAGAAATCGACGGCAAACCCGGCCATGTCTGGGCGGCAGATGTTGCGGCGGAACTTGAAGCCATGGACAACGTCCGTCTCATGACCCGCACCACCGTCACCGGCGTATTTGATCAGGGCACTTACGGCGCGCTTGAACGTGTGGCGCAGCATATCGCGGCCCCATCTGAGGACACGCCCCGCGAATGCTTCTGGCGCATCGTGGCCAAACGCGCGGTGTTGGCGGCGGGCTCGCTTGAACGTTCTGTTGCTTTTGCGAATAACGACCGCCCCGGCATTATGATGGCCGGTGCTGTGCGTGGTTATCTCAACCGTTACGGCGTTGCGACAGGTCAGAAAGTGGCGATCTTTGGCAACAATGACAGCGCTTGGAAAACGGCGCGTGATCTGCAAGCGGCGGGTGTGGAAATCGCCGCGCTGATTGACAGTCGCAGCGATGTCACGCCCGGTGGCGACTTCCCGGTGATCACCGGTGGTCTGGTCTCTGACACCCGTGGTCGTGGTGCTTTGAAAGAAATCACCGTCCAATCCACATCCGGCGAACAGAAAATCGCGGTCGATTGTCTGGGCGTGTCCGGCGGCTGGAACCCGTCCGTGCATATGCTGTGCCACATGAATGGCCGCCCGGCCTGGGATGAGGCCACGCAAAGCTTCCTGCCCGTTGACAATATGGTGCCCGGCCTTGTGGCCGCGGGATCTGCGGCGGGTCATTTCAACACCCAGGCGACGCTCGAAAGCGGCCTCAACGAGGCACAAAAGGCCCTCACAGATCTTGGCCTCAAGCCCACCGACACCAAAACCCCACACGCCGAAGATGGTGTTTATAACATCACGGGCCTTTGGGAAGTGCCCCATGAAAGCAAAGGCTATAAACGTGCCTGGCTTGATTATCAGAACGATGTCTCCACCAAAGATGTGCGTCTCGCGGCAAAGGAAAACTACGCCTCTGTCGAACATATGAAACGCTATACCACCCAGGGCATGGCACCGGATCAGGGCAAGAACTCCAACGTCAATGCATTGGCGATCCTGGCCGATGCCACAGGGCGTGACATCCCCACAACCGGCACGACAACCTTCCGTCCGCCCTATGTGCCTGTGTCCATGGCGGCGCTGGGTGCGGGGGCGCGGGGCAAAGGTTTTGCCCCGGAACGTTTCGTCACCTCGCACCAGGCGACGGTCGATCGTAACGCACCAATGATTGAGGCGGGCCTCTGGTATCGTCCCAGCTATTATCCCCGTCCGGGTGAGAAAACCTGGCTCGACAGCTGCAATCGCGAAGTGATCAGCATTCGCAACGCGGTTGGCGTCACCGATGTGTCGACCCTTGGTAAGATCGACATTCAGGGCCCGGATGCCGGGCAATTCCTAGATTTCGTCTATACCAACATGTTTTCAACCCTGAAGGTCGGGCGCGTGCGCTATGGTCTGATGCTGCGCGAAGATGGCCATGTCATGGATGACGGCACCACCGCGCGCCTTGGCGAAAACCACTATGTGACCACCACCACCACCGCCGCGGCGGGGCAGGTGATGAAGCATATGGAATTCGTGCATCAGGCGCTATGCCCTGACATGGATGTGCGCTTTATCTCGGTCACGGAACAATGGGCGCAATTCGCGGTTGCTGGTCCGAAATCGCGTGAACTGCTGAACACCGTGTTGGATGAAAAGATCGACAATGACAGCTGGCCCTTTATGGCGTGCGGCGATGTCACCCTGTCCGGCGTCAAAGGGCGTTTGTTCCGCATCAGTTTCTCTGGTGAACATGCCTATGAAATCGCGGTGCCCTCCCGGTATGGCGACGCACTTTTCCGGGATCTGGTCTCACGTGCCGAAGTCCTTGGCGGCGGTGCCTACGGGATGGAGGCCCTCAATGTCCTGCGCATTGAAAAAGGCTTCATCACCCACGCCGAAATCCATGGCCGTGTCACGGCTTTTGATATTGGCATGGGCCGCATGGTGTCGGGCAAGAAAGATTGTATCGGCAAAACCGCATCGGAACGCCCGGGGCTTTCTGGTGATCACCGCGAACAGATGGTGGGCCTGAAACCAGTGGACGCCGGGCAAACCCTGTCCAATGGCGCGCATCTTTTCTTTGAGAACGATGAAATCACCGCCGACAACAGCCGGGGTTATGTGACATCGGTTTGTTATTCACCGACGCTGGACACATATCTGGCGCTTGGTTTCCTTGAAAACGGCCCGGCTCATTTCGGTGAAAAGATCCGCTTTAAGGACCATCTGCGCGGCATCGA
>NZ_JBMYXF010000074.1:0-9924 GCF_049608145.1 Halocynthiibacter sp. | reverse complement strand
TGGCGCATGAATTCCAGATACTCATTCGGTGAACAGAACCCCATGACACGCTCCACCCCAGCGCGGTTGTACCAGGATCTATCATAAAACACCATTTCACCCGTGGTTGGCAGGTTCTGGATATAGCGTTGGTAATACCATTGGCCACGTTCACGATCTGTCGGTTTGTTCAACGCAACAACGCGGGCTTCGCGTGGGTTCAGGTGTTCCATAAACCGTTTAATTGTGCCGCCCTTACCCGCTGCATCACGGCCTTCAAACAGTAAAACAAATTTCTGACCCGTTTCCGCCACCCATTTCTGCACTTTCAGAAGTTCAGCCTGCAGACGCGCCTTTTCTGCCTCATAGGCTTTTTTCGGCATCTTATCTGTATACGGGTACACCCCGCCCTCAAAGGTCTGACGAATTGCATCCGGTGAAACCTTTGGAAATTCTTCATTCTTCTGAGTAACTTCTGACTTGCTCGCTGGTTTGGCAGCGGCATTGGCAGCAGTCGTTTTCTGGGTGGCTGTGGTCATATAATCGTCCTCCTGTTCACTCACATGCGATTGTCTAACTCATGCCATCCTGTGACGCCTTGACGCAGATCAAATGACGACGCAAAGAATGTTATTTTTCGCCGCCAAACCGGGTAAGCGCCGGAACAATACTTGTGGCGCACCTTGTGTTTGTTCCACAATTGTTCCAATCTGTTTTTAGAAATAAATGGGACCGGAAATCAGATGATCAAGATCGATAATACCACGGCGCGACATCTCTGGCTTGCCTCCCTTGGTCTGTCCGATGCACCTGGCGGCCCACTGGATGTGGCAATGATTGTGCGAAAGCTTGGGTATGTTCAGCTCGACACCATCAATATCCTAACCCGCGCCCATCATCATATTCTCTGGTCTCGCAATCAGAAATATCGTGAAACGCACCTAGGTCCGGCGATGAAACCCCGTCGAGAGATTTTTGAACATTTTACTCATGATGCCTGCGTGCTGCCTATGGAATTCCTTCCCATCTGGACACGCCAGTTCGAGAGAAAAGCGGATAAGCTAGGGAAATCATCTTGGTATTCCGGCATGTCAAATGAAAATGAACGCGCCGAAATCCGGGCCCGCATTCAACATGAAGGTGCTTTATCCACCCATGATTTTGACAGTCAGAACACCCGCAAAGGCGAAGGGTGGTCGCGCCCCCCACATAAATTAGCGCTGGATTACATGTGGTACGCCGGAGAGCTGGCCACATGTCACCGCCGGGGTTTCACCAAAGTCTATGATCTGGCGGAACGGGTGTATCCGGACGAATTGCGCAAACAATCCTTGGCCGATGATCAGCGTTTAGATTGGTTATGCAAACAGGCGTTACAGCGCCTGATCTTTGCCAATCCCGGTGAAATTCAGCGTTTCTGGGATGCGGCCAGCGCAGCTGAAATCCGCGATTGGCTAACAACAGCCCGGCCCGAAGCAGCGGAATACCAAGGGGCTGATGGCAGCTGGCATAAAAGCTATATCACGCCAAAGATCGAACACCTGATATCGTCCCTGAAAGAACCGGCAAAACGAATGCGCCTTCTCAGCCCATTTGATCCTCTTATTCGCGATCGGGCCCGGCTGAAACGCCTGTTTGGGTTTGATTACCGGATCGAAATTTTCGTCCCACAGGCAAAACGGATTTGGGGATACTATGTATATCCGCTGCTTGAAGGTGACAGGTTTGTCGGCCGGATCGAAGCACGTGCAGATCGTAAAACCGGCATTTTAACCGTACAAAACCTATGGTCCGAAACCGGGGTTCGCTGGGGAACAGGACGTATGGATCGGCTGCATGCGGAACTAAAGCGGGTCATGCGCCTGTGCGACTGCCAGAAGATTGTCTGGCAAACAGAGCACTCCGCGTCCCAGCCCCCGGCAGGCGCAGTCTGAACTGTTCAGAAAGCTCATGTGTCATTGCTGATTGCGTCCCGGGTTTCCTGCAGATCCGCCAGAAGTGCACTACGACGGCGCGCTTGGCCTTCGTCATAACGCAACGTCCGAACGCGCATACGGCGTGCTTCTTCCAGATCGAACAAAACGGCATTGCGACGCGGCACAGCAGCGATTTCCCCACGAAACAGGCGACTTGTTGTGTCCTCCTGCAGGATTTCACGGGCACGGTCAAAAACAGATGGGGTGGGTTTTGTTCCGATTTCACGGCGCAGGCGCACGACATCTAATCCACGCAATGCATTCTGGCGACCTTCACGGGCACGGGTTTCCAGCGTTTCCATAATATTTTCCTTACACAACTTGCCGGAAAATCCGGCACACACTCACGAACAGGCAGGACTGAACCACAACATGACCCTGCAAGAATAATATGATGCAAACAATCCGAAAATGCGCGTGTAAGTTTCAGGAATGGTTAACCTGCAAAAGCGCCCTCCAAGACACTGATCCGGAACGATTATCTAGTTTCAACATTACAAAGTACAGGTGCACCACTGAAATCCGTCAGTTTCCGACTGATAATACCTAAAAGACAGTCAAATAAAACTTTCAGTATTGTCGCCAGATCGGAACCAGACCCGATCCGGCGATTCTATTGTCAGATCAACTGTGGTTCCAGTCATCAGGGTCCGCATTGTTGTTCGGGGACAGGCCAATGATATCACCTTTGGTCGAACACCCAAGGCCAAGCACCGTACGATTGGCATAACCGAAATAGGCAGACACTTGGTTGATCTCAAGGATCTCACCATCATCCCAGCCTACCGCGCGCAGTTCTTCAACATCCAACTCGCGCAAAGCATTCGGATCCCGCGTCAGCGTCCGCACATAACGCATTGCCTGTTTTTGCGCCTCTGTCAGCGGGGCCGCATCAATATGACGCCCTTCGATTGCAGCACGCAAAAGGGCTGATTTCTCATCGTCGGCGACAAGGCGTTTCATACCTGAAAAATGGTGCTCCACACAGTAATTACATTCATTCAGCGACGACACCCAGACGCCCAGGCATTCCAGAAACCACTTGGGGATCGTATTGCCGGAATGATGCAGCACATATTTATAAATCGCCATATGCCCTTCCATAGAATGGGGACGCAGGCTGTGCATCATCATGATATTATCTACGTTATTATCTGGCCCTTTCACCCGGTCATACAGCATCTTCAGCTTGCCGGTGGCCTTCTCGTAAGGAACGGTTTTAATCCAGGACATATCTTTCTCCTCCTCATTTAGAAGAGAGACTGCCCCGGATCATTGCAAATGAGAAGACCTCAAAGCGTCTAAATCACCAGATCTGCAATTGTTGGATCACCGGTGATATCCTGAAGCGCAAATCCACCCAGCGTCATACGTTCCTGCAGCGCTGTAAAATTCTCTTCCCGCGTGGTTTCAATCCCGATCAACACTGTGCCAAAGTTACGCGCGGACTTTTTCATATATTCGAAACGCGCAATATCATCATTCGGGCCAAGCAGACCCAGAAAATCCTTCAGCGCACCCGGGCGCTGGGGCAAGCGCAACATGAAGTATTTCTTTAGTCCCAGATATTGTTGCGCACGTTCTTTGACTTCGGGCAGGCGTTCAAAATCAAAGTTCCCACCAGAGGTCACACAGACCACCGTTTTGCCCTGAATTTGGTCGCGAATATCCTTTAGCACATCCAAAGACAGCGCCCCGGCTGGCTCCAGAACAATGCCTTCAATGTTCAGCATTTCCAAAATAGTCGTGCAGATACGATCCTCGGGCACGGCGTAGATTTGATCCGATTTGAAATCCTTCAGACATTCAAAGGTCTGCGCTCCAATCTTGGCAACCGCCGCCCCATCAACAAAACTGTCAATGTTTTCAAGCGCTATGGGCGCGCCGTTTTCAACCGCAAGCGCCAAACTGGCCCCGCCAGCAGGTTCGGCAAATGTATAAGCAGGGCCGTGCGCGCCGAAGTAACGGGTCACACCAGCAGATAATCCGCCCCCGCCAACGGGCAGCACAATCATATCCGCCGCACGCCCCAGCTGGGCTTCGATTTCCACCGCGACAGAGGCCTGGCCTTCAATCACATCCGCATCATCAAAAGGTGACAGAAAATGCGCGCCCTGCTGTGCGCAATAGGCCTGAGACGCCGCCAGGGTTTCGTCGAAATAGTCGCCTTCCAACACGATTTCGATCGCATCCCCACCAAAGATCCGCGTCTTCTCCACCTTCTGTTTTGGCGTGGTCACAGGCATATAAATCACGCCCTTCACCCCAAAATGCGCACAGACCCGCGCCACGCCTTGCGCGTGATTCCCGGCACTTGCGCAGACAAACACCCGCTGATCCGGCGCCGTTGCAAGGGCTTTGCTGATCGCGTTAAAAGCCCCACGGATTTTATAGGATCGGACGGGCGACATATCTTCGCGCTTCAACCAGATCTCGGCCCCAAATTTATCCGACAAGTGATCATTGCGATGCAGCGGTGTACGTTTAAACAAAGCACGCATGTTTTCACAGGCGGTTTTCGCGTTGTCTTGGAAGGTCATTTCAGGTCCGATCAGAATGGTAAAAAGGTCGCTGGGAATGCGGTCCTGGCCCGGAAAGTTTATGGCCTGCCGCCGTCGGTATCAACTATTTTCCCCGACGTCATTTGCTTCACGCGCGACAGCTTTAACCGCCTCGATAATATCATCAGGCCTTGTACGATGATTGGTGATCGCAGCGCGCAGCATGGTGATCCCATCGATATCTGTGGTCGAAAACACTGCCTCGCCACTTTCCTGCAGGTTTTGCGCAATTCCTTTATTTAACGCCGATTGGATATCAGCGGGTAGATCCGCCCGTGCGGTAAACACACAAATATTGGAAATCACATCAACCCCCAAGGCCATCATGGGTTGTTTCGCAACTTCGCCCGCCATCATGCTGGCCAACTGGCAATTACCTGTAATCGCGTCAGAAAATGCTGTTTCGCCATAGATTTCTAGTGCACACCAGACCTTCAGCGCTCGATTGCCGCGTGACAGATCGATGCCGTAATCCGTGTACCAAGGCTCGCCCCCGGCAAGACCGCGATCCGCGCCCTGCAGATAGGCCGGACGCGCGGCAAACGCAGCGCGATGCTCAAGCTCATCGCGCATCAAAACCATACCGCAATCATACCCCACATACATCCATTTATGGAAATCCAGCGCAATAGAATCTGCCCGCTCAATTCCGTCGGTCAACGCCCGATAAGGCGCATCCGCAATCCGCGTCCAAGCCCCAAAGGCGCCGTCCACATGCAACCAAAGCCTTTCGGTCGCCGCCACATCTGCCAACGCATTCAAATCATCAAACGCCCCGATATCTACGGATCCGGCCGTGCCCACCAACAGGAATGGCACCGCCCCATTTGCACGGTCAGCCTGAACCATCTGCGCCAAGATCTGCGCATCAATCTTGTGATCCTTTAACGGCACCAAACGTAGATTATCCGCCCCAATGCCCAGCAATTCCAAAGCCTTGCGCGTGGCATTATGCACCCCAGCACCCGCATAAGCGATCAAGCGAACATCGCCCTGCCCTTGCGCACGCAGATCTTTCAACACCCGCAACCGCGCCGCCTGAAAAGAAATCACCGTCGCCTGAGACGTGCCTGCCACCAGCAACCCGCTGGCCCCTTCAGGAAAGCCCATTTTACGGCGCGTCCAGTCCACCACCGCACGTTCCATATGGTTCGCCGCATGGTTTCTCCCGCCAAGATTCGCGTTCACAACCGAACTGGCCATCGCAGCAATCAGATCACTTCCAAGGCCCGAACCCTGCACCCACCCCCAGAACCGTCCATGGGTGTTTCCGCCATGATAGGGCAGCACATCCATTTGAATTTGTGAAACAATATCGCCGACATCGCGCCCATTCGCCTGAATGTCGAAACGCTGATCGATATCCTCAGGGGGCGCCTGCCATGGGCGGTCCGCAGCCTTTTCCAACTGATCCAGACAGGCATCCAGCATTTTATGCGCTTGCATACGGAAAACCTCTGCATCCTCTGGATCCAACCCGCCACCTTTGAAATGATCAATCATACCAGCCCCTCCCACTTTTGTGGTATTTACGCCTGAAACGCATCAATCCACAAGATATGGGAATATCCCGCCGCCTTCCCCCTTTCCCAGCCCCGCCTGACCTGCCATAATATGTGAAATTTCAGTAAAGAATGAGCAGCATACTCTATGGCAGACGATCTTCTCGGCGCGCAAGAACCCGAAAAAACCTATGACGCATCTTCCATCCAAGTATTGGACGGCATTGAACACGTGCGACTGCGTCCGGGTATGTATATCGGTGGCATTGATGAGCGCTCCTATCACCACCTGGTGGCCGAGATTGTCGATAACTCAATGGATGAAGCCGTCGCCGGCCACGCCACGCGCATCGAAGTCACGCTGCATGCTGATAATTCTGTCACCGTGACAGACAACGGCCGTGGCATTCCCACCGATCCGCACCCATCTGATCCATCCAAATCAGCACTTGAGATCATCTTTTGTACGCTGAACGCTGGCGGTAAATTTTCGGGTGACGCCTATGAAACATCCGGCGGTCTGCACGGCGTGGGTTCCTCGGTTGTGAATGCGCTGTCCGATCGTCTGACTGTGGAAGTTGCACGCAACAAGGAACTGTTTTCAATCGGTTTCAATCGCGGCGTGCCAACGGGGCCTATCACCAAAATCGGCGCGGCCCCCAACCGGCGCGGCACATCGGTGAACTTCCATCCGGATGAACAGATCTTCGGCAAACAAAAGTTCAAACCCAAGCGTTTGTTCACCATGGCACGCTCCAAAGCCTATCTATTTTCCGGCGTTGAAATTCGCTGGAAAAGCGAGATCGAAGACGGCAACATGCCGATGGAAGCCACGTTCAAATTCCCGGGTGGACTGGCCGATTACCTGAACGAAACGCTGGAAAATGTCACAACCTACGCCGACGCGCCTTTCGCGGGCAAAGTAACCTTCCAGGAAAAATTCGGCGAACCGGGTTCTGTGGAATGGGCGATCAACTGGACGCCGGCGCGCGACGGATCGATCCAATCCTACTGTAACACGGTTCCCACGCCAGAAGGCGGTACCCATGTCGCGGGTTTCTGGGCCGCTGTTTTGAAAGGCATCAAGGCTTACGGCGAATTGGTCAGCAACAAAAAGGCCAGCCAGATCACCCGTGACGACCTGATGTCTGGCGGCTGTGCGCTGGTGTCTTGTTTCATCCGTGATCCGCAATTCGTGGGCCAAACCAAAGACCGCCTGTCCACCGAAGCCGCACAGCGGATGGTCGAAAACTCTGTGCGCGATTATTTCGACACATGGCTGGCGTCCGACACCAAAGCCGCCGGTGCGATCCTTGATTTTCTTGTCTTGCGTGCCGAAGAACGTCTGCGCCGCCGTCAGGAAAAAGAGACCGCCCGCAAATCTGCCACCAAGAAACTACGCCTGCCCGGCAAACTGACCGATTGCACCGCCAAGAACCGCGAAGGCACGGAATTGTTCATCGTGGAGGGGGACTCAGCGGGTGGGTCCGGCAAAGGTGCGCGCAACCGTGTGAACCAGGCGCTTTTGCCCCTGAAGGGTAAGATCCTGAACGTACTGGGGGCTGCCAGTTCCAAGCTGAACACCAACGCCGAAATCAATGATCTATGCGAAGCGCTTGGCGTCGGCATGGGCACGAAATTCAATGTTGATGATCTGCGTTATGACAAGATCATCATCATGACCGATGCGGATGTCGACGGCGCCCATATCGCGGCTTTGTTGATGACGTTTTTCTACACCCAGATGCGTCCGCTGATTGATCAAGGGCATCTGTATTTGGCCTGCCCACCGCTGTATCGTCTGACCCAGGGCGCGAAACGTGTTTACGTGGCCAATGACGCTGAGAAAGACATGCTGTTGGAAAAAGGCCTTGGCGGTAAAGGGAAAATTGATCTGCAACGGTTTAAGGGTCTTGGTGAAATGGACGCCAAAGACCTGAAAGAAACCACCATGGACCCCAAATCCCGCAAGCTGATCCGCGTGACAATTGACGAGGACGAGCCCGGCGAAACCGCTGATCTGGTCGAACGTCTCATGGGCAAAAAACCCGAGATGCGTTTCCAGTATATCCAAGAGAACGCCAAGTTCGTTGAAGAGCTTGATGTTTGAGGAGGGCTGATGCGCCTATATTATTTTACGCCAGATGAGCATGCACTCGAAAATTTATTCATGCAGCGCTTAAAGGTATCATTCCCAGATGAGGTGAATGATGTCTTTGAGTTTAAGCCATTTAACTTCCAAGATGCTGATGACCGGCGCACTTGGAGTAATATCATAAAGAAACGCGCCAAAAAATACGGTTTCATTTCGTTTAGTGAAAGTTGGGAAAGCCCAACTATGTGGGCACATTACACGAACAATCATAGAGGTGTCTGTTACGGATTTGACGTTGACGTAATGTGCAATGTAACGGATCCACAACAAACCTATTTTTCAAAAATAACCTACACAGATACGATGCTTAACTATGATGTGAGCCGCCCTGAAGAAATGGGTGATTGGGCCAACACAACAAAGTTCAAACATTGGGAATATGAAAAAGAATGGCGTGTCATGATCGGATTGAATGATATTCAAATCGAACGCAGGAAAGAACGACGGTTAGTTTTCAAACCGTTCGCTCCGGGAGTAAAGTTACATAAAGTAATCATCGGTCGCAATTCATCATTGTCGAGTCATGAAATACGACAGGCGACCACACATTACGGCCCAGACATACAAGTCCTCACAGCTAGGCCCGCATTCACTAGCTTCAAAATGGTCGAACAACTGGATCCAAGTTTTCAAAAATAACGCCCATGCCCCGCATGGGCAGCGCCTGGCCCTCCCTACGGGAGGGCGCTTCGCACCCACCCAGGGTCATTCACTGCCCTCCGCAAATCTCGCACTCCAAACGCGCCTGTTCGTCAGATCACCACCCCACGGGCTGGCGCGCGCCCTAGTCCATCCCCATCACAGTTCCGTAACGTCCTGCGGTTTCTGCTTGTCTCTGCCTGCGGACAGGGCAAACTGCCGGTAACACGCGCAAAGGACGATGCCATGACCCCGACCACGTTTTATGCCTCGATCATGTTGGCCGCTGGGATTGGCATTCCGGTGCTCGCATCCCTTAACGCGCGCCTGGGGCAGCACTTGGGTTCACCCGCCGCTGCCGGATTTATCCTGTTCATCGTCGCGCTAACGTCCACCGCTGTCGTCATGATGGTGACCTCGGGGCCTAGCGTGTTGAAACTGGCCCCAACAGCGCCAAAACATCTGTTCATGGCCGGATTTCTTGTGACCTTTTACCTGCTGTCCATCACCTGGATCGCCCCCAAATTCGGCGTTGGCAATGCGGTGTTCTTTGTGTTGCTGGGGCAAATGATATCCGCCGCCGCAATTGACCACTGGGGATTGTTCGGCGCACAGCTGTCCCCCCTGACCTTCACCCGGGCTCTGGGTGTCGGCACCATGGCACTGGGCGTGTGGATCACGCAACTTGGCCGTTGATCACAACACTGCGACGACCGATTGCAACCTAACGACAAAACCAGCTATCAATACCATGTAGGTAATCGGACGGACCCGTGGATTTTGTGATCGATAATCAGATTTTATTCATCGCTGGCTGCTTTGTAATTGGCGTGCTTGGCACTTGGTTTATGCTGAAATGCAACTGTACCCGCAGAGGCTGGTATATCGCTGATCTTATGTGGGTCGGACTGGGGGGCTTTGGTGCCGTGACGGCCCTGCTGGCCGGGGTATGGCAAGAAGACAGTTCGCGCCTTGATCGTCAGATCGCTGTCGCCTTTGCTGTGACGCGCCAGTTCGAACATGACGCTGCCCGTTTTCGCCTAACGTTCTGTGACAACGCCCCCTTGGCCCGCGGAACGGAGGGGGACGTGCGTGTGCTCTGTGAAAAAGTT
>NZ_JBMYXF010000073.1:0-10235 GCF_049608145.1 Halocynthiibacter sp. | reverse complement strand
CGAATGACGCGCCAATCACACCGATCAAAAGGCGGAAAATCAGAAAGCTTTCAAAGCTGTTCGCAAGACCGATACCAGCAACAGGCAAAGACCCAACAAGCAGCAGGGATGTATATGCGATGCGTGGCCCGACCCGGTCACAGAACCAGCCGATAAAGAAGCGGGCAAAGACGGTCACGGCAACAGATGCGATGATTGTCCAGCCGACCTGAGATTTGGTCAGGCCCAGTTCTTCGCGCACGATGATCATCATTGGCGCGATGCCAAACCAAGCAAAGAAACATGCGAAAAACGCAAACCACGTCATGTGGAAAGTGCGGATTTGAACCATTCTGACGTTAAAGAAATTTCGCCAGAGACTTGTGGCTTTGTTTTGTAGCTCCATCTGTCCCTCCAGATATTCTGCCCGTTCGGCGGGCTCCGATCTGGGTTTGCGCCCTATAGCATGTCAAAAACTTGATGCAGATCAAAAGTGGTTTTTTGCCAGTTGAAATAAATGGATAGGCGAATTTCTTTGTGTGAGGTGTGACGTTTCATCAAGGCTTGAATTGCAGAATGAAAAATGCGGCTTGATTTTTGTCAATTGATTGATAAAACCCGCATAACGGGAGAGAGCCAGCCATGCGCGAGTCAGACATACCCGAGATCCTGAAACTGGATCTCTTCAGAAATATGGAATCTGCAAATTTTGACCGGCTGATGCGCGGGGCTTATGTGCAGATGTTCCCGCCGCAGGTTGATCTGACCCAGGAAGGGGATCGCGCCGATTTTTTGCATGTGCTGATGTCGGGCAGTGTGGAACTTTACGCGTCCTGGAATGGCAACGACAGCACCATGGCGATTGTGCGCCCGGTCTCGACGTTTATCCTTGCGGCCACTGTGCGCGATGCGCCCTATCTCATGAGTTCCCGAACCATGGAAAAATCGCGTATTATCATGCTGCCATCGGGGGATGTGCGTGATGTGTTCGATAAAGACGCCGGATTTGCCCGTGCCGTGGTAACGGAACTTGCACAATGTTACCGGTCGGTTGTGAAAAGCAGCAAGAACCTGAAACTGCGGTCCTCTATTGAACGGTTGGCGAATTATATGCTGCGCAAAAGCGCGGAATATGGTGCAGATGAATTCCGCTTGCCGTTGGAAAAACGTGCGCTTGCATCTTATCTGGGCATGACCCCGGAAAACCTGTCACGCGCGATCAAAGCGTTGGGACCCTACGGGGTTGAAGTAAAAGGGTATGATGTACGTCTGACCCAAAAGGACGACTTGACAGGGCTTGCCAAACCCACCCTAGGTATCGACGATCAGCGGTTCTGAAGCATCGTTAAGATCCGGTTGCGGGTTGTATCGGCCAGCATACCGTCGCGCGCGACAAAGACCAGATCCCGCGTTAAGGGCGTGCCGGGCAGGGTGCGGATCTGAAAGGGTTTATCTGGCCAGCGTTCCAGATCCGGACGCGGCAAAATAGTATAGCCAATCCCATGGGACAGGCATTCGATAATCGGTTCAACCATATCAAAGGTGATGCGATCTTTTGGCTGGTGTTTGTTTTCCCGAAGCCAGGTTCCGATGTGCCGCCCGATACCACCTGCAGGTAGGAATTGCAGGAAAGGTAATGTGCCGGATAATGCGGAAAGGTCTTTGTTTTCAAATCCATCAGGCAGGGCCAAGGCCATGTCTTCGGTGGTGATCCGCGTGCAATGCAATCCGTCGGGCAGGTCATCATCTGTGACCACTGCGCAATCCAACGTGCCAGACTGGACCGCGCTGCACAGGGTTGCGGACAGCCCGGTTGAGGCTTCGAATGTGGCCTCTGATGCATTCAAGCGGGCTTGTTTCAGAAAACCTGGCAGCAAGCGCACACTGGTGGTTGGCACAAATCCGATGCGGAAACGGCCGCGCAACACATCGCTGTCCTGTCCCATGGCTTTGATCCGTGCGCGTGCGTCCAAAATGATCCGAACATCTGGCAAAAGTGCCCGGGCTTCGGGTGTCATGCGGGGCGGGCGTGCGGAGCGGTCAAACAGCTTTTGGCCCAGGCTTGCTTCCAGCGCTTTCATCTGCATTGAAACCGCAGGCAATGTCATGTTCAGCATTTCGGCAGTGGCCGAAAAAGATCCGGTTTCTGAGATGCTAAGCAGGGTGCGCAGGCTTTGGATATTCATGCTTCAGTATTCCTTAATTAATAATTCATTTATATTCGATTGATGTTAAGTTTCAAGCGGCTTAGCGACGGGTAACCCAAATAAGGATGCCCTGATGTCTGATCTTTCTGCCTCTCCGATGAACCCCGTTGAAACCACGTTGTTAAAAGCGGCCCGTGCCCTTGGTCCGACCCTTGCTGCACGTGCGTCGCAGTGGGACGAAACCCGTGAGTATTGCCATGACAACATCCCAGATCTTGTCGCGGCCAACCTCATGGGGATGTCGATCCCACGTCAATATGGCGGGCAGGGCGCAAGTTTTTTGCAGGTTGTGGATGTGGTTGAAGAGGTGGCGCGACACTGCACTTTGACCGCACGCATCATTGTTGAAGCCAATATGGGCGGTATCAGTGCCGTGATGGCGTATGGGACTGAGGAACAAAAGAAATTCTGTGCGAAATATGTGCTGGCGGGGGATAAACCTGCGATCTGTATCACAGAGCCCGGTGCGGGGTCCGCCGCCACCGAAATGTCCAGCACTGCGCAAAAGGTTGCGGGCGGGTATCGGTTGAACGGATGCAAACACTGGATCACCGGCGGGGGTGTTTCAAAGCTGCATCTAATTTTTGCGCGGGTGCAGGACGAAAGCGGCGTAGATCTTGGGATTGGGGGCTTTTTGGTGCTGCACGATCCAGATAATGGCGATGCCTGCGCAGGGTTTTCTGTTGCGCGCCGCGAACGCACCATGGGGTTGTGCGGTATGCCCGAAGCAGAATTGCATTTCAACGATGTGTTCATTGCGGATGATATGGTCGTCAGCCCACCTTCTGGGTTTAAACGCGGCTTTGCCGATTTGATGACCGCATATAACAGCCAACGCGTGGGGGCGGGTACGATTGCCATGGGAATTGCTGCGGGTGCGCTGGGTCATGCCACGCGTTATCTGAAGGAACGGGAACAATTCGGGCGTCCTTTGGCGGAATTCCAAGGTTTACAGTGGATGCTTGCTGAGATGGATGCAAAGACCCATGCCGCACGCCTGATGTTGCGTGAGGCGGCGCAGACGCTGTGTGGGAAAGGGTTTCCCGACATGCATCTGGCGGCGCGGGCGAAAATGTTTGCCTCTGAAAACGCCATTCAGGTTGTGAATGATGCGTTGCAAATGTTTGGCGCGCGCGGATATGGCAACCAGGAACCGCTTGAACGTATGTATCGCGACGTGCGTATGTTCACAATTGGGGGAGGAACCGCGCAAATTCTCAAAACACAGGTTGCAGGTGGATTGCTGGGCATTAAGGTGCCGCAAACCCGTGAGGGTTACGCAAATATCGCCGAAGGATCCAACAAATGACTGAAGTAACACGCGCCGCAGATCTGGTCGCCCGCCGCCTATATGAGGCCGGCTGTCGCCACGCCTTTGGCATGCCCGGTGGCGAGGTTCTGACCATGGTCGATGCGCTGGAACGTGCTGGTATTAAATTCATCCTGTGCAAGCATGAAAATGCCGGAGGTTTCATGGCCGAGGGCGTGCATCATGTGGATGGCGCACCTGCGATTTTGGTCGCGACTTTGGGGCCTGGCGTGTTGAACGGTGTCAATGTCATTGCCAACGCGCATCAAGACCGCGTGCCAATGATCGTGCTGTCTGGTTGTGTCGATGATGACGAAGCTTTGACCTATACGCACCAAGTCTTGGATCATCAGGCGGTGCTGGGCGAAATCACTAAGGCAACCTTTAAATTGACCGCAGAAGGCGCTGATATCATTGCGGATAAAGCGGTTTCCATAGCGATGTCACCGCGCCCGGGCCCTGTGCATATTGATGTGCCGATTTCAGTTGCGGATATGCAGGTTACCCCCAAACGCCTGCGGCGCCTTGCGCCTGCAAGCCCGGTTGTGCCCGCGGGACCTGACCTCGCGCAGGCGCGTGGATGGCTGGCGAATGCCAAACGTCCGGTGATAATTGCCGGATTAGACGTGCTAAGCGAAGGATCACATGCGGAACTGCAAAGCTTTGCAGAGACCTTCAACATCCCGGTCATCACCAGCTATAAAGCCAAAGGTGTACTGCGTGAGGATCACCCGCTTTGCCTTGGTGGTGCGGGCCTGTCTCCGCGTGCGGATACGGTTCTTGTGCCCTTCGTGAAGGACGCGGATATGATCATCTGTGCGGGCTATGACCCTATTGAAATGCGTCCGGGTTGGCGCGAGATTTGGGATCCTGAGCAGGTCAACGTTATCGACATTGCCCCCGTGATGAACGACCACTACATGCACCAAGCGACTGTGAATTTCATCGCCCATACTGGCGAAAGTCTGAAGGCGCTGGGGCTGGGTGTTGAACCGGTTGAAACCTGGTCCGGTAATGAGATTGCGACGGCGAAAGCGGCGCTTTCCGACCTGTTTGATACGCGTGAGGACTGGGGGCCTGCAGCGGTGATCGCGGAATGTCGTGACACTATGCCAGAAGGCACCATCGCCACGGCTGACAGTGGCGCGCATCGGATTTTATTGTCGCAAATCTGGCAATGTGACGGGCCACGCGGCCTTTTGCAAAGCTCGGCTTTATGTACCATGGGCTGTGCCCTGCCTTTGGCAATGGGCGCAAAAATGGCGGCGCCAGATCAGCAGGTCATCAGCTTTTCCGGTGATGCGGGCACCTTGATGTGCGCGGGGGAACTGGCGACGGCGGCGGAACTTGGTGGCAACCCGATTTTCGTGGTGTTCGTCGATGCAGAATTGGCTTTGATTGAGCTCAAGCAACGTGGCCGCCAAATGGCGAAACACGGTGTGGCCTTTGGGCGACATGATTTCGCCAGCCTCGGGCGTTCCCTTGGTGGGCAGGGCTACCGTGTGACAAATCGTATTGAGTTGCGCGCAGCCCTTGAGGCCGCGAAATCTGCTGATACCTTCACGGTGATTGCCGCGGAAATTGAAGCGCGCGCTTACGATGGGAAAATCTGATCATGTCTGAAAATCAAGTGAATGGCCCACTGCATGGTCTGAAAGTTCTCGATCTTTCGCGCATTTTGGCGGGCCCTACCTGTACCCAGCTGTTGGGCGATATGGGCGCGGATGTGATCAAGATTGAGAACCCCGCAACCGGCGGCGATGATACGCGTTCCTGGGGGCCGCCCTATGTGGAAATGACCGATGGGTCGGATAGTGACATCAGCGCCTATTTTATCTGCGCCAACCGCAACAAACGATCTGTCGCCGTCGATATCGCCACGCCTGAGGGGCAGAAGATCATTCGTGATTTGGCCGCCATGGCGGATGTGTTGATTGAGAATTTCAAGCCGGGGTCGCTTGCCAAATACGGGCTGGACTATGCGTCTTTTAAGGATGACCTTCCGGGCTTAGTCTACTGTTCGATCTCGGGCTATGGCCAGACGGGTCCGAACGCCAGCAAACCGGGCTATGATCTGATGGCGCAGGGTTATGGTGGGATCATGTCTTTGACCGGGGAACCTGAAGGCGATCCCATGAAGGTTGGCGTTGGCATCGCCGATGTCATGTGTGGCATGTATGCGACCACGGGGATTTTGGCGGCCCTGCGTCACCGGGATGCGACCGGGGAAGGGCAACAGATTGATATTGCGCTTGTGGACAGTCAGATCGCTTGGTTGATCAATGAGGGCGTGAATTACCGGGTATCGGGCGAGTTGCCAAAGCGCCGCGGCAATGGTCACCCCAATATCGTGCCTTATAAAACCTGTGCGGCAAGTGACGGGCATGTGATCTTGGCTGTTGGAAATGACACACAGTTTCAGCGTTTTATGACCTGGCTTGGGCTTGAAGGGCAGGCGGATGATCCGCGTTTTGCGACCAATCCTGCACGGTTGGAAAACCGGGACGCACTTTATGCGTTGATTGATCCTGAGATGGCGAAACGCCCGATGGCGGACATCATTTCTGGGCTTGAGGCAATCAAAGTGCCAGTTGGTCCGGTGAACACGCTGGATCAGGTGATGGAAAGCGACCAGGTGGCTGCGCGCAACATGGCACCGGGTTTGGCGTCAGAGGATGCTGCCGATGGTGTGATCCCGGTGCTGGGCAACCCTTTGAACTTCTCTGCAACCCCGGTCACCTACCGCCGCGCCCCCCCGCGTTTTGGGGCAGATACGGATGATGTTTTGGCAGAACTTGCCGAGGATCAGGGCAAAGATTGAACATGAGATTGCGCAATCTTCTGTTATGCGCTTAGTTTGCGGGGACATATGTCTTTAATAGGTTTTTGAGGTTAATTTTTATTTATCAAATATTTGGAGCGGTATGTCGTTTGAAATGAAAGCGCGGGTTGTTGCAACCGGCGCGATTGTTTTGCTCTTCGTAGCGTTCTCTTTCACATCATCCGATTTTCTGGATCGAAATGGAGGCTATGTCTTATGGCCGGGTATCGCAATTTTCTTTTATTGGATTATTCGTCACGCCTTAGGTGAGTTTTTTGCATGATTGGCATGATAAAAAGCACCGGGTCATTATTTGACTATTTGATGAGTTACGGTGTGGACAACAGCCGGGTCTTTCGCTGGGTGGTGATCATAGTTGGCACGGCTTTATTCATCTATGCTGGCATTCAATTCGCGAATGACGTGAGCATCTGAATCCTGCTAATCCACTTTTATTTCGTGGCGCAGGGTTCCGCCATCCAGATCATAGATCACAATGCTTTCGCCATCCTCGGATGTTGTCACCACCGCAAACCAGTCGCTGCCGCGGGTATAGGCCGTGGCGGTGGCGTCGTCGGGCAGGGTGATCTGGTCGGGCAGGGCGATTGACGCAGGGGATTGCGTTAGCCGCGTGACAAGCAGGAAAATGATCACTACAACGCCCAGGATCATTACCCCGGTCAAGATCGTGACCAGGATTTTCAGAAACTTCAGGCTGGCGGGCAATTCCGTTTGGTCTTCAGGTAGGGCGTCAGACATGCAGGATCTTTCTCAGGATATCATTGAGGTCGTGATCGCGGAGAACCCTCCGCCGCGTCTTGATAAAGCGCTTGCGCGCGATGTGCCAGAGGAAGCTTCGCTGTCGCGCTCGCGTCTTGCGAAATTGATTGCTGATGGGTCTGTATCACGTGGCGGTCTTGTTGTGACGGATCAAAAGGCGAAAGTGGCTGCTGGGGATGTGATCACCATTGCTGTGCCTCAGGCCGTGGACACGCATATTCTGCCCGAAGATATCCCGCTGGATATCCTGTTTGAAGACGACCACCTGATTGTGATCAACAAACCCGTCGGCATGGTGGTGCATCCCGCGCCGGGCACGCCCTCGGGGACGCTTGTGAATGCGTTATTGCATCATTTTGGCGGTGAATTGTCTGGCGTCGGTGGTAAGGCGCGGCCGGGCATTGTGCACCGGATTGATAAAGATACGTCCGGTCTGTTGGTGGTTGCGAAAACCGATAAAGCCCATCAGGGGCTGGCAAAACAGTTCGAAAAACACACGGTTGAACGGCATTACCACGCGATGGTTTATGGTGTGCCGGATGCGTTTGATCCGCGTCTGCGCGGCGTGAAGGGCGTGAATTTCGAGACCAGCAACATCATGAAAATCACCACAATGCTGGCGCGTCACAAGCATGACCGTCAGAAACAACAGGTGATTTTCACCGGTGGCCGTCATGCGGTGACGCGGGTGCGTATTCTGGAAAGTTACGGCAACCCTGCGGTTGCGGCCAAGGTGGAATGCTGGCTTGAAACTGGCCGCACCCACCAGATCCGTGTGCATATGACCCACGCCGGTCACGGGCTGATTGGCGACCAGACCTATGGTGGGAAACGCAAACTGGCGGATAAAGCCGTTGGCCCAGTGGCCGCCGCCGCCGCCCGCGCGTTCCCACGTCAGGCGTTGCATGCCGCCAGCCTTGGGTTCGTGCACCCGGACACAGGCGAAACCCTGCGTTTTGAAGCGCCTGATCCCGTGGATATGCAGGGGTTGGCGGATAAATTGCGGACCGGTGTCACAAGCTAACTCTCTTTTTGCATTATAGCTCGAAACTGAAGCCACGACCAAGTTGATTGTTGGTGCAAAGGTCTCGTTGATAACGAAACACTGACAAAAATGGGCGCATCTGAGGTGGAACCGGCTTCGGTGCAATCAAAAGCACCGGTAAATTAAGCGCACTTGGTCGTGGACTGACTGGCAATGGAAGGGGAGAGAGCAGATGACTTATGGTGTGATTGGGCCGAAAGGATTTGGGGATTATTTCCCGCCCGGCAAGTATGTTGGTTTGCAAGATACAATAGAAAACTATTACAATACGCAAATGACAGCGTCAGAAAAAAAACTCACGGGATGGAGCAACGAGTTGATTTTTATCATTTTTCTCAAAAATACGTGAAAGACCTCGGGCCTTTAGAAGACTATGCGCAACCGAAAGAGTTGAAAACGCTTAAAGTACATAAGGAATTAGCATCTCTGATTATGATGAAGAACCAACTCATAGCGGTGGACGAAACCCTCAGAGATATCATCGAAGACCTGGAACCGGGGGTGCATCAGTTCTGGCCGATGAAAATCACCATGCCAAAGGATCAGACCTATCCGGTGCCGTATTATGGGATGGTGATTCACACGCACCTGGCCAGCTTCCGCTTGGAAGGCAGCGATCCGGCAAGCGCGCGGCCAGATGCCTACGCGGGCGAAGGTGTGGATGTTATCTCAACATCCCGTTCTGCATTGGCTGGTCTTGCAATGTCCCGCGAGGCGGCGGACGGCAAGCATATCTGGCGGGAAAAACACATCCTGCGTCCTTGGTTGTTTATGTCCGACGAACTTGTGGCGCGGATCAAAGATGCAGGGCTGAAAATGCCGAAACATTACCCGATGAAGGCTGTTTAGTGTTTGGAGTGAAAAACTATGACACAAGGCTGCGTGAGCCTTGAAACATTTCCTCACTTAACCGTGCATTAAGGCACATTTGTTAGGGCGGGGCCTTGAAAACGTGCTAAGATGAACTATCTGATAGTATGTTAATCGCGTAAACATAAGTTTGCGCAGCGGGACAGGTAAGCCCGCAGCGAACAGGACGAGGGCCGATATGAGCAACTATGCAAATCTTCCAGCACCCAGCCCGGAACAGGGGCTGAACCGCTATATGCAGGAAATCCGTAAATTCCCGCTGCTTGAGCCGGAAGAGGAATATATGTTGGCCAAGCGTTGGGTTGAGGATGAAGATTCTGAGGCCGCGCATAAAATGGTGACCTCGCATCTGCGTTTGGCTGCGAAAATCGCTATGGGCTATCGTGGCTATGGTCTGCCCCAGGCCGAGGTAATTTCTGAGGCCAACGTGGGTCTGATGCAGGCGGTGAAACGGTTTGATCCTGAAAAAGGCTTCCGTCTGGCGACCTATGCCATGTGGTGGATCCGTGCGAGCATTCAGGAATATGTGTTGCGGTCTTGGTCTTTGGTGAAGCTGGGCACGACATCCGCGCAGAAAAAACTGTTCTTTAACCTGCGCAAAGCTAAAAATCGCATTGGTGCCTTGGAAGAAGGTGATCTGCGCCCGGAAAACGTGGCCCGCATTGCCAATGATCTGGGTGTGACCGAAGATGAAGTGATCTCCATGAACCGTCGGATGTCTGGTGGGGATGCGTCGCTGAACGCCACAGTCGGGTCTGAAGGTGAAGGCACGATGCAATGGCAGGATTGGCTTGAGGATGACGATGCGGACCAAGCTGGTGATTACGAAGCCAAGGACGAACTGGACACCCGCCGCGCGCTGTTGGCGGAAGCTATGGATGCGCTGAATGACCGGGAAAAAGACATCCTGATGAAACGCCGTTTGGAAGATCAACCCAAGACGCTGGAAGATCTGTCCGGTGAGTACGATGTCAGCCGCGAACGCATTCGCCAGATCGAGGTGCGGGCATTTGAAAAACTACAGAAACGTATGCGTGAACTGGCCCGCCAGAAGGGGCTGCTTGAACGCGCATAATATTGAGATATTATCTGAATGATAGGGCGGCCAGAGATGGCCGCCTTTTTCTTTGGCTGAAATGATTTGAGGTTGACAGATTTCTGATCGCAGGCATTTTTCACCGGAAAACCGGAAAACCGGAAAACCGGAAAACCGGAAAACCGGAA
>NZ_JBMYXF010000072.1:6668-10455 GCF_049608145.1 Halocynthiibacter sp. | reverse complement strand
GAAAAAGCCAGCATTGATGGACTTCAGCTGCACGCAGATCAGGCAAATGAAGCCCTGGCACGATCCGTGGCGATTGTTGAGGAATACAACCGCACACACCCTGACAACAAAGCATAACAACACTCACAGGCGGGTCATCCGGGCCCGCCGCAACCCTCACAATGAGGAGGAACCAAATTGGGACAAGATCTTAGAAACTATACACCAGAAGACGAAACCTTCTGGCAGAATGAAGGGAAGGCGATTGCGAACCGCAACCTCTGGATCTCCATTCCATCACTGCTCTGCGGCTTTGCTGTCTGGCTGTACTGGGGCATCATCACCGTTCAGATGATCAACCTTGGTTTCGGCTTTGAGAAATCTGACCTGTTCACACTCGGCGCGATTGCCGGTCTGACCGGTGCGACCCTGCGTATTCCATCCACATTCTTTGTGCGTATCGCGGGTGGTCGGAACACTATTTTCTTCACCACCGCCCTTCTGATGATCCCAGCCATTGGCGCGGGTTACTATCTGCAAGACCCGAACACTCCACTGTGGAAATTCCAGGTTCTGGCGTTTCTGTCTGGTATCGGTGGCGGTAACTTCTCATCCTCCATGTCTAACATCAGTTTCTTCTTTCCCAAGCGCATGCAGGGTTATTCCTTGGGCATGAACGCGGGTCTGGGCAACTTTGGTGTGACCACCATGCAGATCCTGATCCCACTTGTGATGACCTTTGGTCTGTTCGGTGGCGAAGGCCGTGAGCTGGTGAACACATCCGGCACATTGATCGGTAAAATCCCTGCGGGCACTGAGACTTACATTCAGAACGCTGGTTTTGTTTGGCTCTTGTTCCTTGTACCGCTGGCATTCGCTGGCTGGTGGGGCATGAACAACATCCGTGATGAACATGTCTCCCCTGACATCCCATCCCCTGCTGGCGCATTTGGCACCATTACCGGCATGTTGCTGGTGGGTTTCCTGACTGCGGCTTTCGGTCTGTGGCTGATGTTACCTGCGAAAGTTGGCGGATCTGGCTTTATGGTGTCCAAATGGATCGTTCTGCCTATCGTAATTGCGCTGACTGTGTTCCTGCTGAAGATGATCCCAGGTCAAGTCGGCCAAAACCTGTCACGTCAATATAAGATCTTTGGCAACAAACACACATGGGCGATGACTGTCATCTACACCATGACCTTTGGTTCCTTCATCGGTTATGCGGCGACTTTTGCGCTGGCGATCAAAGTTGTGTTTGGCTTCCAGCACATCGAAGTTGACGGCGTAATGACCCACGATCTGGCCAACCCGAACGGCCCAAGTGCCCTGATGTTTGCCTGGATGGGCCCATTTATCGGCGCGTTGATCCGCCCTGTTGGTGGCATGATTGCGGATAAACTGGGTGGCGCACGCGTGACACAGTGGATTTCCATCGTGATGGTTGGCTCTGCCCTGGGTGTGGCTTACTTCCTGAAGCAAGCTTACGTTTCCGCAACCCCGGAAGAATTCTTCTTCCCCTTCATGATCTTGTTCCTGATCCTCTTCGCAGCAACAGGTATCGGCAACGGATCCACCTTCCGCACAATCGCTGTGGCCTTCAACAAAGAACAAGCTGGTCCTGTTCTTGGCTGGACTGCTGCGGTGGCTGCTTATGGCGCATTCATCATCCCCAAAGTGTTTGGTGAACAGATCAAAGCCGCGACACCTGAATACGCCTTGTACGGTTTTGCAGTCTTCTACGGCGTCTGCATCCTGATCAACTGGTGGTTCTACCTGCGCCCAGGCGCTTACATCAAGAACCCTTGATTTCCAAAACTTCAGTTCCGGCCACCCTGGCCGGGCCTGAGCCAGCCCGCCCCGCCCCGTCGCATTCCCGTGCAATGCGGGGCGGGCCAGCAAACTTAAGGAGAATATGAGATGAGCCACCTGCTCGACCGTCTAAATTTCTTCCAGTCAAAGCAACTGGATACCTTTTCCAACAAGCATGGTCAGACCACGAATGAAGACCGCGCCTGGGAAGATGTTTACCGCAACCGCTGGCGTCATGACAAAGTTGTCCGCTCAACACACGGTGTGAACTGTACCGGCTCATGCTCCTGGAAGATTTACGTAAAATCCGGCATCGTAACCTGGGAAACCCAGCAAACCGATTATCCGCGCACACGTCCTGATCTGCCGAACCACGAACCGCGTGGCTGTGCCCGTGGGGCCAGCTATTCCTGGTATCTCTATTCTGCGAACCGGGTGAAAAACCCGCTGATCCGCGGCAAGCTGATGAAAGCTTGGCGTCGTATGCGCAAAAACATGGAACCCGCTGCGGCTTGGAAAGCCCTTCAGGAAGATCCGGTACTGCGCGCGTCCTACGTGAAAACCCGTGGTAAAGGCGGCTTTGTGCGCGCGACTTGGGATGAAAGCACCGAAATCATCGCCGCCGCCAACGCTTATACCGTGAAAACATACGGCCCTGACCGCGTCTTTGGCTTCTCGCCAATTCCTGCGATGTCTATGGTCAGCTATGCAGCTGGTTCTCGCTACCTGTCCCTGCTGGGCGGCGTCTGCATGTCGTTCTATGACTGGTATTGTGACCTTCCACCTGCCTCCCCAATGACTTGGGGTGAACAGACCGACGTGCCTGAATCCGCAGACTGGTATAATGCCGGATACCTGCTGCTTTGGGGTTCTAACGTTCCACAAACACGTACACCCGACGCACACTTCTATACAGAAGCGCGTTATCGTGGCACCAAATCCGCTGTTGTTTCACCGGACTATTCAGAGGCCGCCAAATTTGGTGACATCTGGCTGAACGCAAAACAGGGCACCGACGCGGCGCTTGCAATGGCCTTTGGCCATGTGATCCTGCGCGAATTCCACCTTGATCGTCAGGCCGAATATTTTGAGGATTACACCCGCAAATATTCTGACTTCCCGATGCTTGTCACCATGGAAGAAAAAGATGGCCGCATGATCCCGGGTCGCTTCCTGCGCGCGGATGATCTTGCCGGTAAGCTTGGTGAGAAGAACAACCCCGAATGGAAAACCATCGCTTGGGACAATGAAAACGGTCTCTGCGCACCAAATGGGTCCGTCGGCTATCGCTGGGGCGAAGACGGCGAATGGAACCTGGAAGAACGCGCAAAAGGCAAAGACACTGACCTTAAGATGTCTTTCATCCTGGAAGAGGATCACGACGAAGTTGTCGGCGTTGATTTCCCATATTTCGGCGGTGAAGCCACTGAAAACTTCCACAAATGTGACCATCCTGACGTTCTGACCCGCAACATTCCGGTGAAGAAAATCAAATCCGGTAAAAAAACCATCACAGTTGCGACTGTGTTTGACCTCTTCTGTGCAAACTATGGTCTGGATCGTGGTCTGGGCGGCGATTGGGTTGCCAAAGATTACAACGACGACATCCCTGGCACACCTGCTTGGGCTGAGAAAATCACTGGCGTTGCCCGTGATAAAATCGAAGCTGTTGCCCGTGAATTCGCCCTGAACGCTGAGAAAACCAATGGTAAATCCATGGTTATCCTCGGCGCCGGTCTGAACCACTGGTACCACATGGATATGAACTATCGCGGCATTATCAACATGCTGGTGATGTGTGGGTGTATCGGTCAATCCGGCGGCGGCTGGAGCCACTATGTCGGCCAGGAAAAACTGCGTCCGCAAACCGGCTGGCAACCGCTGGCATTTGGTCTGGACTGGTGTCGTCCGCCACGTCACATGAACTCCACCTCTGCATGGTACGCCCACACAGATCAGTTCCGTTATGAACAGCTGTCAGCGAATGAAATCCTGTCGC
>NZ_JBMYXF010000072.1:0-6658 GCF_049608145.1 Halocynthiibacter sp. | reverse complement strand
CGCCAACCGCACCGGAAGGTGATTGGGATATCAACCTGATTGACTATAACATCCGTGCGGAACGCATGGGCTGGTTGCCGTCTGCACCACAGCTGAAAACCAACCCGCTTGAGGTGGCCAAAGCTGCGAAAGAAGCTGGCAAAGAGATCCCGGCTTATGTGGCAGAACAGCTGAAATCCGGCGATCTGGAAATGTCTTGCGAAGACCCAGATGCACCGGAAAACTGGCCACGTAACCTGTTTATCTGGCGCTCCAACCTGTTGGGGTCTTCTGGTAAAGGTCACGAATATTTCCTTAAGCACCTGCTGGGCACTGATCACGGTGTGTTGGGCAAGGATCTGGGCGAAGAAGGCGGCGCAATGCCGAAGGAAGCCAAATGGCACAAGGACGCCCCGAAAGGCAAACTTGACCTGCTGGTGACCATCGACTTCCGCATGTCCACCACTGCTGTGTATTCAGACATCGTTCTGCCGACCGCAAGTTGGTACGAAAAAGACGACCTGAACACATCAGACATGCACCCGTTCATCCACCCGCTTCAGGCGGCGGTTGATCCGGCGTATGAATCCAAATCTGACTGGGAAATCTTCAAATCCATCGCACAGAAATTCTCTGAGGTGGCACCGGAAATCCTGGGCGTTGAAACCGACATCGTGCAACTGCCAATCCTGCATGACACCCCTGCCGAAATCGCGCAGGATCAGGTGCTTGACTGGAAAAAAGGCGAATGTGATCTGATCCCAGGCAAAACCGCGCCGAACTATATCGCGGTGGAACGGGATTACCCGAACCTGGGCAAAAAATTCACATCCGTTGGTCCGCTGCTTGAGAAACTGGGCAACGGCGGCAAAGGCATCAACTGGAACACCGAAACAGAAGTGCACCACCTTGGTGATCTGAACGGTCGTGTTCTTGAGGAAGGCGTGTCCAAAGGTCAGCCAAAAATCGAAACCGCAATTGATGCGGCTGAGATGATCCTGATGCTTGCGCCAGAAACCAACGGTGAAGTTGCGGTGAAAGCTTGGAACGAACTGTCTAAGGCGACCGGTCGTGAACACGCCCACCTTGCGTTGCCGAAGGAAGACGAAAAGATCCGTTTCCGTGACATCGCGGTGCAGCCACGTAAGATTATCTCCTCCCCTACCTGGTCCGGGATTGAAAGCGAAGAGGTCTGCTACAACGCCGGTTACACCAACGTGCATGAGCTGATCCCATGGCGCACCCTGACTGGTCGTCAGCAGCTGTATCAGGATCATCTCTGGATGCGCGCATTTGGTGAAGGTTTTGTAGGCTGGCGTCCGCCAGTGGATTTGAAAACCATCAATGCTGATATTCAGGATGATGGCGACAATCTGATCCTTAACTTCATCACACCGCACCAGAAGTGGGGCATTCACTCTACTTACAGTGACAACCTGATGATGCTGACCCTGAACCGGGGTGGCCCTGTGGTCTGGATTTCGGAAACTGATGCGAAATCTGCGGGCATCGTCGATAACGACTGGGTTGAAGTTTACAACGCAAACGGTGCTTTGACAGCGCGTGCGGTTGTGTCCCAGCGTATGAAGGATGGTACGATCTTTATGTATCACGCCCAGGAAAAAATCGTAAACACACCGGGTTCTGAAAAGACCGGTCATCGCGGTGGCATCCACAACTCGGTCACACGGGCAACCGTGAAACCAACCCATATGATTGGCGGCTATGCGCACCAGTCCTATGGTTTCAACTACTACGGCACAGTTGGTTCCAACCGCGATGAATTCGTGGTTGTGCGTAAAATGCGCAAAGTCGACTGGCTTGATACCCCTGCAACCCAATCTCCGGAGGCAGCAGAATGAAGATCCGCGCACAAATTGGCATGGTGCTGAACCTTGATAAATGTATCGGGTGCCACACCTGTTCCGTGACCTGTAAGAACGTCTGGACCTCCCGCGAGGGGGTCGAGTACGCTTGGTTCAACAACGTCGAAAGCAAACCCGGCACTGGTTACCCCAAAGACTGGGAAAACCAGAAACGCTGGAATGGCGGCTGGGAGCGCACCAAATCCGGTAAGCTTCAGCCAAAGATGGGGTCGAAATGGCGGGTGCTGGCGAAACTGTTCGGCAACCCCGACCTGCCTGAAATCGACGATTACTATGAACCGTTTGATTTTGACTATGATCACCTGAAATCCGCGCCGGAAATGAACCATTATCCGACCGCTCGCCCGTTTTCCAAGATCACAGGCGAACGGATGGAAAAGATCGAAACCGGTCCGAACTGGGAAGAAATCCTGGGTGGTGAATTCGCGAAACGTGGCGAAGACTACAACTTCGAGGGCATCCAGAAAGAGATCTACGGCGAATATGAAAATACATTCATGATGTATTTGCCACGTCTCTGTGAACACTGTCTGAACCCCGCCTGTGCCGCCGCCTGCCCGTCAGGTGCGATCTACAAGCGTGAAGAAGACGGCATCGTTCTG
The DNA here is from genome assembly GCF_049608145.1 of Halocynthiibacter sp. NCBI lineage: Bacteria > Pseudomonadati > Pseudomonadota > Alphaproteobacteria > Rhodobacterales > Paracoccaceae > Halocynthiibacter > Halocynthiibacter sp. The sequence goes on along the minus strand of NZ_JBMYXF010000072.1, from coordinate 4,191 downwards.
ATCGACCAGGAAAAATGCCGCGGCTGGCGCATGTGTGTGTCCGGCTGCCCCTACAAAAAGGTTTATTACAACTGGGAAAGCGGCAAGTCTGAGAAATGTACCTTCTGTTACCCACGCATTGAATCCGGTCAGCCAACTGTCTGTTCCGAAACCTGTGTGGGCCGTATCCGTTACCTGGGTGTGATGCTTTATGATCAGGATCGCATTGATGAAGCGGCCAACGTGAGTGATGAACAGGATCTGTATAAATCCCAGTGCGATATTTTCTTGGATCCGAATGATCCGGAAATCGCAGCAGAAGCCATCCGTCAGGGTGTGCCGCAGGAGTGGGTGAAATCTGCCCAGAACTCGCCTGTCTACAAAATGGCGATGGACTGGAAGATCGCCTTCCCGCTGCACCCGGAATACCGCACCCTGCCGATGGTCTGGTATATCCCGCCACTGTCCCCGATCCAGAACGCGGCAGAAGCCGGCGCAATTGGCATCGACAAGGAAATGCCGGATGTAAAATCCCTGCGTATCCCTGTGAAATACCTTGCCAACATGCTGACCGCCGGTGAAGAAGCCCCTGTGGTTTCCGCACTGGAACGGATGCTTGCGATGCGTGCCTATATGCGCAGCAAAACCGTTGATGGTGTAATTGATGCGGGCATTGCGGAACGTGTTGGCATGACCCCGGAACTGATCGAGGACATGTATCACATCATGGCGATCGCCAACTATGAGGATCGTTTTGTTGTGCCAACCGCACATCGCGAACAGGTTGAAGACGCCTATGACATCCGCAGCGGCTGTGGCTTTACCGATGGCAACGGTTGTTCCACCGGCACAAGCAAGGGCTCTATGTTTGGCGGCAAATCCAAAGACTTCCGCCTGCCAAACCCAATGCACACCGGACCACAGAACATGGGGGGAAAATGATGCTTATGCCATTAAAAGCCATCTCGGCGATTTTAAGCTACCCGTCTGAGGATCTTCAGGCGGCGGGCCCGGAACTGAAGGCAGCCCTTGCAGAGGGCAACCTTCTGACACCCAAACTGGTCGATCTTCTGTCGCGTCTTGTCGATGACATCGCAGGCATGGATATCTATGCGGCACAGGAACGTTATGTGGGGCTGTTTGACCGGTCCCGCACCCTGTCCCTGAACCTGTTTGAACATGTGCACGGCGAAAGCCGTGACCGTGGGCCTGCCATGGTGGATCTGATCGAAATGTATCGTGCCGGTGGGTTTGAACCCATCGCGTCCGAGCTGCCTGACCATTTGCCGGTGCTGCTGGAATTCCTCGCCTCTCGCCCCATGGCAGAGGTAAAGGATGTGATCGGTGACACGGCACACATTCTGGAAAACCTGCAAACCCGCCTGACCCGCCGCGAAAGCGGTTACGCCGCAGCCATGGCCGCCCTGCAACATATCGCAGGTGTCAAAGCCGACGCCGCCGCAGTTGAGGCGCTTTTAAGCGTGCCGGATGAAGACCCGGACGATCTCGAAGCGCTGGATCAGGTCTGGGAAGAAGCCCAGGTCACCTTTGGTCCCGATCCCGCCGCAGGGTGCCCACAGGTCCGCGATATGCTTGCGAACCTGGATCAGCCCGTCAATCAGCCAACCGATGGCAATCGCGCCACCGCAGCCGAATAAGGAGAATAGACATGCATGAATTTCTGTTCGGAACCTTCCCCTATATCGCGATCACCGTGATGATTGTGGGATCTATCGCCCGCTATGAACGCGACCCTTTCACCTGGAAATCATCGTCCTCGCAGTTGCTGCGCCGCAAGCAGCTGATCATCGGTTCCAGCCTGTTTCACGTCGGCGTTCTGGGCATTCTTGCCGGGCATTTCGTGGGCCTTTTGACCCCCATCGCGATCTTTGACGCGATCGGCGTATCCCACGGTGCAAAACAAATGCTGGCGGTTGTTGCTGGTGGCATCTTTGGCGTCATGGCACTTGTGGGGGGCGGCATGCTGTTTCACCGCCGCTGGACCGATCCGCGCATTCGCAAGACCAGTTCTTTCGCCGATATCGCGATCCTGGCTATGTTGCTCGCGCAGCTGATCCTGGGGCTTGGCACGATCTTCAGCTCTCTGGGTCATCTTGATGGTCATGAGATGGTAAAGTTCATGTCCTGGGCGCAAGGGATCATCTTCTTTGATGGGGCCGCTGCCAGCTATATCGCGGACGTTGCGCTTGTGTTTAAACTGCACATCCTGCTGGGTCTGACGATTTTCTTGGTCTTCCCGTTCACACGTCTTGTTCACATGCTGTCAGCCCCCGTACGGTATTTCGTACGCCCTGGCTATCAGATCGTGCGTTCGCGTCGTAAATCAAACTAACCCCCAGTGGAGTAACGAAAAATGGCAAAGCCCCTTTTCCCTGAGGTCACAGTAAATGGCCAGGTGATTGCGCAGGAAGACATCGCGCAAGAAGCTCAGAACCACCAAGCCCCCAAGGGAAAACCGGGCTGGGCCTGGCAGGCCGGGGCACGCGCCCTGGTCATCCGCCACCTGATCTTGGAAGAGGCCCGCAAAATGGGCCTCTCCCCCGCCCCAAGCGAGGTTGCGCCGGGCAAGTTCGAAACCGAAGACGAAGCCTTGGTGCGCCAGGTGCTGGAAATCCGCGTTGAACCCGAGGACGTGACCGAGGACGCCATTAAACGCGCCTTTGACACCCACGGCGATCAATTCCGCGCGCCATCACTGTATGAAGCTGCGCATATTCTGCTTGCCGTGCGTCCGGATGATCAATCCTCACACATGGAAGCGAAATTAAAGGCGTCTGAGATTCTGAAACTGGCGCTGGAAAACCCAAAACGATTTGACACGCTGGCGCGCGAAAACTCTGATTGTTCCAGCAAAGACAATGGCGGTGTCTTGGGGCAGCTTTCTTCGGGTGATACGGTTCCCGAATTTGACGCAGCCCTTGCCACGATCAAGCAAGGCGCTGTGCATCCGGAACTTGTGGAAACCCAGTTCGGCTTTCACATCATTCGCCTGGATGCCCGCGCCGAAGGGGCACCCCTGCCCTATGACAGTGTCAAACAAACCATAAGTGACGCGATGGAACGGGCCGCCTGGGCGCAGGCCGCCCAACGTTTCACAGCAGAGCTTGTCAACACAGCAGAAATCACCGGTGTGCGTTTCTCCGCCCCGGCTGAAAAGGCCCCGGCTGCCTAAACAGGTATCCCACATGGTGAAATCCGTGTTGACATTCCCCGTCCGGGGGAGAGAGTAACGACGACAACTCCGGACGGGGCCATAGCCCCCAAAACAATGAGGCCCGTGATGAAGATCGGCTATACTAAAATTTCCGGCCAGGGCGAACTTGACCTGCTGCTGGCTGGCGCTGCGGATAAACTGTCTGCCGCCGGTAAACGCTGCATGGGCATTGTGCAGATCAATTCCGACCGTGAAGACTGTCACCGGTGTGACATGGATGTGCAAGTCCTGTCAGGTGGTCCGAAAATCCGTATTTCTCAGGATCTTGGCAAAGAAAGCAAAGGCTGTCGCCTGAACCCCGAAGCCATGGCCGAAGCCATTGCTGGCGTCGAACAACGCATGACAGACGGATATGACGTTTTCTTGCTGAACAAATTCGGCAAACAAGAAGCCGAAGGCAAAGGCTTTCGTGAATTGCTGGGCGAAGCCGCCGCATCTGGCGCGGTTGTATTTGTCGGAACCAACGGGCTGAACGAGAGAGCCTTTATCGAATTCTCTGGTGGGGTGGCCGAATTTGTTGAACCAGATGAAAGAAAAATCATGGACTGGATCCAAACACCCGCAGAGTAACACCCGCCCCCGACCACCATATAACAAAGGCCGGAACGCAGTGTCCGGCCTTTGTTGTTTTCCTAGATACAGGCTCTGTCAGCTAACCTCAGCTTCGGACCGCTGCAGATCCCACATGCTGGCATAGCGCCCACCAAGGTTCAGCAGTTCTTCATGTGTCCCCCGCTCGCTCACCACGCCACCTTCCAGAACAATAATCTCATCCGCTTCAGCAACAGTAGACAGGCGGTGTGCAATTGTCAGAACCGTGCGTCCCTGCCCCATTTCAGACAAGCTGGCCTGAATGTTGCTTTCGGTTTCCGTATCCAGCGCAGATGTAGCCTCATCCAGCAACAGGATCGGCGGGTTTTTAAGGAGAGTACCCCAAAGCGTGGGGCAATTATGCTGCCATTTTCTGATCACCGTCT
>NZ_JBMYXF010000071.1:0-10990 GCF_049608145.1 Halocynthiibacter sp. | reverse complement strand
TCGACGGAAATCCTTGAATATCCCTATGCACAATCCATGCACATCTTATGCATATTCTATGCATATCGAGGGAACGGAGGGCCAGGACGATGGTAAGAGATTGCCAAGGATAGCCCAGGGGCTGCGTCAGGCTTGCAATCCCCCCCGTCTGCCCCGCATACAGAGATCATAGACACGAAAGGATTCACCGTGGGATTACCAGTTAAAAGCCAGCTTAAATATTGGGGCATCGCCAGTGCCGTTTTTCTGATTGCGCTTTGGTATATTGGCAACGTCATGATGCCCTTCCTGTTGGGCGGTGCGATTGCCTATTTTCTGGATCCGGTTGCTGATCGGTTGGAAAACGCCGGCCTGTCACGGGTGGCTGCGACTGTCATAATCTCGCTTGCGGCGGTTCTTGTCTTTGTCATCATCGTGCTTGCCGTTATTCCAATGCTGGTGACGCAGGCCATTTCGCTTGTGGAAACTGCGCCGGAACTGTTCATGCAGTTGGAAGCCTTCCTAAGCACAAAGTTCCCAGGCATCATGGATGAAGGCGGCCCGATCAGCACAGCCCTTGCGAAAATCGGTGAAGTTGTTCAGTCACGCGGCGGCGAAATCCTGCAAGCGGTTCTAAGTTCTGCCCAGGGCGTGGTGAATGTTGTTGTGCCCCTGGTGATTGCCCCGGTTGTGGCGTTTTACCTGCTGCTGGACTGGGATCGCATGGTGGAACAGGTCGATCGTCTGCTGCCACGGGATCACGCCCCGGTTATTCGCCAGCTGGCCCGCCAAATTGATCGGACGCTTGCAGCCTTTGTGCGCGGGCAAAGCACGGTGTGTCTGGTGCTGGGCACCTTCTATGCTGTCGCTTTGATGTTTGTGGGGCTGAACTTTGGTATCGTTGCGGGCTTTATTGCCGGGCTTTTGACGTTTATCCCCTATGTTGGCGCATTGGTGGGCGGGATGCTGGCCATTGGTCTGGCGCTGTTTCAGTTCTGGGGGGACTGGTGGTCTATCGGTCTTGTCGCCGCTATCTTTGCCGTCGGTCAGGTGTTGGAAGGCAATGTGATTACCCCGAAACTGGTTGGCAAATCCGTGGGCTTGCATCCGGTCTGGCTGATCTTTGCTTTGTCTGCCTTTGGCACGTTGTTTGGCTTTGTCGGCATGCTGGTTGCTGTGCCTGTGGCGGCCTCGATCGGGGTGATCGTGCGTTTTGTTATCAGTCAGTATGAAGACAGCCGTCTGTATCAGGGGCACGAACGCTATGCGCTGACCCATCCGGAAGAAACACTGGCGGAAGAAACCGACGCATAATGCAGCTTAGCTTTGATCTTCCCCTTCCTCCGGCTTTGGGGCGGGAGGATTTTTTGGTTTCCCAAAGCAATGCCATTGCCTTTGCAGCCCTCGAAAACCCTGCGGCCTGGCCTGCGGGCAAGCTTGCGTTGATTGGCGAGGCTGGCAGCGGGAAAACCCATCTGGCCCATGTTTGGGCACAGGACAATGAGGCCGTGATCACCGATGCCCGTCGTCTGAACACCGCCGATATCGAAGCTTTGGCAAATGCCCCCCTTGTGGTGGAACATATCGAAGACATTGCCGGCAATCCCTATCTGGAACGGGCCATGTTCCATTTGCACAATCTGACACTGGCCAACCGCCAGCCCCTGTTGATCACCGGGCGCGCTGAGCCCGCCCATTGGGCCATCGCATTGCCCGATCTCAAAAGCCGGATGCAGGGCACCCCGGCCATTCGCATTGATGCCCCCGATGATGCGTTGCTGATGCAGGTCATGGTGAAATTATTCTTTGACCGCGGCATCGAGGTGAAAGCCCCCGTCGTGGATTATCTAGTAAAGCGCATGGATCGCAGCCTGAATGCCGCGCGCACCCTTGTGCAGGCCCTTGATCAGGAAGCCCTGGCCCGGGGCAAACCAATTGGCCTGCGTCTGGCGGGGGAAGTTCTGGACAATATAACGCCGCAAAGCGCATAACGTCATAAAAGCTTCACACTTTATCGCCAGGACGTGCCTATGACTGATGCCGTGAACAGCAGTGATTTTCTGCAAGCGCCCTTCCCTGCCCCTGTGGTTCTTCCCGAAGAAGAACGCACTGGCCCAAAACGTTTTTTCAACCGCGAACTGTCCTGGCTTGCGTTCAATTGGCGCGTCTTGGAAGAAGCTTGCAGCCCCCGGGTTCCCCTGTTGGAACGGCTTCGGTTTCTGTCCATTTCCGCAACCAACCTAGATGAATTTTACACTGTGCGCGTGGCGGGTTTGCGCGAGTTGGCCCAGGCTGGCAATACCACCCCGGCCGCCGATGGGCTGACACCTGCTGAACAGCTGGAACTGATCAACGCAGATGCGCGCGCGCTGATGGAACGTCAGCAAAACACATGGGATGCGTTGCGCGGCGAAATGGAAGACCAGGGCATTCATCTTCTGACCCGCGATGATCTGTCTGCCGCGGATCAGAAATTTCTGGCCGATCACTTTATGAACGAAGTGTTTCCGGTGCTGTCCCCGCTTGCAATTGACCCGGCACATCCGTTTCCTTTCATACCCAACACGGGGTTTGCGCTGGCCCTGCATTTGGAACGCAAAGGCGACAAGCGTGGTCTTCAGGCCTTGTTGCCGGTTCCGCAGCAGATTGATCGGTTTGTTGCCTTGCCCTCGGGTGATGGCAGCCTGCGTTTCTTGCCGCTGGAAGAACATCTTTTGCTGCATATCGAACAATTGTTCCCCGGGTATAAAACCAAAGGATCCTGTGCATTCAGGGTGTTGCGCGACAGCGATCTGGAAGTCGAAGACGAAGCCGAAGATCTGGTGCGCGAATTCGAAGTTGCCCTGAAACGCCGCCGTCGTGGTCAGGTGATCCGTCTGAAACTGTCTGCCGGTGCACCGCGTGGACTGCGCAAAATGATCATGCAGGAACTGCCCGCGGTCGAAGATGATTTAGTGGAAATCACCGGGATGATTGGCCTTGCAGACCTGTCAGAGCTTGTCATTGATCAACGTCCTGATTTGTTGTGGCCGCTGTTCACCCCCCGTGTTCCCGAACGTGTGCAGGATCATGATGGCGATATGTTTGCAGCGATCCGGCAGAAGGACATGCTGTTGCACCACCCTTATGAAACCTTCGACATGGTGGTGCGCTTCCTGCAACAGGCGGCCCGCGATCCCAATGTCGTTGCCATCAAGCAAACCCTGTATCGGACATCGAAAAATTCTCCCATCGTCGGGGCCCTATGTGAGGCCGCAGAAGATGGGAAATCTGTCACCGCCCTGGTCGAGTTGAAGGCACGGTTTGACGAAGCCGCAAACATTCGCCAATCCCGTCGTCTAGAACGCGCCGGGGCCCATGTGGTTTATGGTTTTCTGGATCTAAAGACCCACGCCAAGATTTCCACCGTTGTGCGCCGCGAAGGTGACAAGCTGGTGACTTATACGCATTACGGCACGGGAAATTACCACCCGATTACGGCGCGAATATACACGGATGTCAGCCTGTTCACCTGTGATGCCAAACTTGGCCGGGATGCGACCCGGGTGTTCAATTACCTCTCTGGTTATGCCCAACCTCAGGCCCTGGAAAATCTTGCGATTTCCCCCCTGACACTGAAGCCACGTCTTTTGGAAATGATCGCCCGCGAAGCTGCGTTTGCCCGCGACGGCAAGCCTGCAGAAATCTGGGCCAAGATGAATTCCCTGATTGATCCAGAAGTGATCGATGCGCTTTACGCGGCCAGCCGCGATGGCGTTAAAATCAGCCTTGTGATCCGTGGGATCTGCGGGCTGCGCCCGGGGATCAAAGGTCTGTCGGAGAACATCCGCGTGAAATCCATTGTCGGACGTTTTCTGGAACATTCGCGCATTGTCTGCTTTGGCAATGGGGCCGGTTTGCCCAATAAGAAAGCCCGGGTGTATATCTCATCCGCGGATTGGATGGGGCGCAACCTGAACCGCCGTGTTGAGACCCTGATCGAGATCACAAACGCCACCGTCAAGGCCCAGATCGTTGGTCAGGTCATGGCGGCCAATCTAGCGGACGAAGCCCAAAGCTGGGTGGTGGCGGCTGATGGCAGTTTTTTACGCCCGGAATTCGCCCCCGACGCGCGCCCCTTCAACTGTCACCGTTTCTTTATGGAAAACCCATCTTTGTCGGGCCGTGGATCTGCGGGGGCATCTGATGTGCCCCAGCTGACACACAGCCACGATGACTGACAGGATTTGACCCAGATCAGTGCAGGCGGCATGGTCCATCTTAACATCCCTCCGCATGTCTCTGTACCAGTAATACCGGAATGAATATGACCCGTAAGAAAAAGACCACCCGAGGCGACAGCGCGTTGCATGATGATTGGGGCCTGTTTGGGCGCCCCCTGTTTGAAGATCCAGCATCGCGGGATCTGTCGCGGGTGGGCGTGGTTGACGTGGGTTCAAACTCTGTCCGGATGGTGGTGTTTGACGGCGCGGCGCGGTCCCCGGCCTATTTCTTTAACGAAAAAATCATGTGTGCGCTTGGGGCTGAGCTGCCCCAAACCGGCCGCCTGTCGGTCACGGGGCGCGCGCGCGCCTTGTCTGCCATCCGTCGTTTCCAACAACTTGCCCGTGGTATGGGGCTGGACGAATTGACCGCTGTGGCCACCGCAGCCGTGCGCGAAGCCACAGATGGGCTGGATTTCTGCGCCGATGTTTTGCGCGAAACTGGGTTGAATATCCACGTTATCGACGGTCTTGAAGAAGCGCGTCTTTCTGCGCAGGGTGTGCTGTTGGGCTGGCCCACTGCACGTGGGCTTGTCTGCGATATCGGCGGGTCATCTATGGAACTTGCAGAAGTGTCCGAAGATGGGGTTGGAAAAACCATCACCTCGGCCCTTGGGCCACAGAACCTGAAAGCGGTGCGTGGCGGCAAGAAGGGCCTGAAAGATCACATCAAATCCGAAATAGAAGATTTGCGCGCGGCCATGCCCGGCGACTATGAACGGATTTACCTGGTTGGCGGGTCCTGGCGGGCGATTGCGCGCCTTGATATGGAACGGCGCGGCTATCCCCTGACGGTTTTGCACGAATATCGCATGACGCCAAAATCGGTGATGGATACCGTAAAATGGATCAGCGAAAACGATCTTGACGATCTTCGGGCGCGCACAGGCACGTCCGAAGCGCGGATGATCCTTGTGCCAGAAGCCAGCCGCGTTCTGAAACAACTGGTGCGCACGTTCAAACCGCGTGACATCGCAGTGTCATCTTATGGGATCCGGGAAGGCATGTTGTATGAACAGATGCCGGATCACCTGCGGCGTCGTGATCCATTGATCGAAGCTTGCCGGTTTGCCGAAGTCAAAGACGCCCGCATGCCGGGGTTTGGCAAGGCGTTGTATGAATTTGTCTCGCCATTGTTCAAATCTGCCAACGCCGATCGTCAGCGTCTGATCAAGGCCGCCTGTTTGTTGCATGACGTGACCTGGCGCGCGCATCCGGATTTTCGCGCCGAGGTGTGTTTTGACAATGCAACGCGCGCCAATCTTGGGGGTTTACGCCATCGCGAACGGATTTTTCTGGGTCTGTCCCTGCTGCATCGGTACAAAAACAACCGCGATGGTTCGCGGTTTGAAGAACTGTTTGAGATGCTAACCGACCGTGAAATTCGGGATGCTGAGATCCTGGGCAAAGCCATGCGCTTTGGTGCGATGTTCTCGGTGAAATCACCAAATGAAGCCGCCGCGCTGAAACTGTTCCCGTTGAAAAAGCAACTTGAACTGGCCCTGACCAAAGAAGGCGATGCATTGTTTGGCGAGGTCGCAGAGGCGCGGTTTAAATCCCTTGCGACGTCCTTGGGGGCCGATGCACGTTTGAAGCGAAAGAAATCCGTGAAAACGGAGGCTTAACAGGTTTTCAGATTTCGGTTTCTGATGGATCATCGCTGTCTTCTAATGGGGTTTTGCGCCGGATGATAATATCACCATTGGGCAGGACTTCGGGCAATTCATAGGCGGAAAAATCACCGATCATGCCGCGCAGCTCTTCCATGGCGGGCCCCATTTCAAGGGCAAGCCCTTCGAGATCTTCAAGTGCAGGTTCCATTTCTTCAAGCAGGCCGCGCAACAACAGTTTTGCGCCCTCTTCCATCAGGCTGAAACCTTCATCGGTCGGAGAAGCGTCCTGGGCCTGCACAGCTGGCGCAGCAACGCTGAGGGCTGCAATAAGCCCGAAAGTGGCGATCTGTTTCATAGGATGAATATAGGGGCTGGTTGGCGATTCTTTAAGGGTCAGAGATCAATATCCAGCGTCACCGGGAAATGATCCGACGCCGTCAACAGGGCATTGCGCAGTTTTTCGTCGTTGTAACAATGGCCATCATCAAAGGGATGCCAGATGCGCCACATCGGTTTTTTCCGACGTAAACCGCTGGAAATCATGATGTAATCCAACAGCGCCGAAAGATAACGATTTTCATCGCGGATAAAGAAGCGTGACGTGGTGGGGATCGCGATACCGTGGCGCGACAAGGCCTGACGGGCATGGGGATCAAACAGGCAATTGTTGCCTTCTTCCCCCAGAACCACTTCGACACCGGAGCGTCCGAACAGTTTCTCAAATTCGTCCAGACCAGGCCCGTCGTTGAAGTCGCCAAGAACCATCACGTCATCGCCAGTTTCGAGATGTTCAACCACACGTTTGCGCAGCCAAATACATTGCGCCAGTTGTTTACGGCGGTTCTGAATGGAAATTCTGCGGGCCTCGGCATCACTTTTTGCCCCATGGGGCGCTTTGGATTTCGCATGCACGCCGATCATACGCAGGGCTTTGCCCGTATGTGTTGTCACGGCAAGTTCCAGCGGAGGCTTTGAAAAGATGACTTTATCCGGTGCAGCATCCACATCCAGATCCATTGCGAAATCGGTATCAAAGCGCGGCGCACCGGGTTCACCCGCATTCACAGCCCCCCTGGGATCATGTTCCGCCGTCATCTTTGACGGATCATACATCAGGGTGATTTCCTGCTGGGTTTCATTGGCAAAGCCAGTGACGGCCTCAGATTGGCGCAACTGATACCGTTGCGCGAGATTTTTCAGGGCCGCGGATGAGGAACGCCTAGAATGGCTGTCCGGGGCTTCGATGAACATGATCGCATCCGCATCAATTTCGCGCAGAACCCGAACGATTGCATCCATCTGGGCCTTGCGTTTGATGTTCCAACGGCCAGACCAGTTCTGATCCACAAGCGGTTGGTCTTCATCATCAAAAAGCGAATTGAACCATTCAACATTCCATGTCGCGATGCGCATTATGCGGGTTCTGCCTGATGTAAGGATTGGATTTCTTCCCAGGCCTGATTGATCGCCACAAGGCGCGTTTCTGCAAGTTTCACCGCCTCTCGGGGCAAGCCCCGCGCAATCACACGATCCGGATGCATCTGGCGCACCAGATCACGCCATGTTTTGCGGATCTCCCCCACCGGGGTGTCGGCTGTCACGCCCAGAACATCATAAGGGTTGGGCGTTGTATCCGGCACAAACCGTGTTCGCAAAGACCGGAACATCATTTCGTTCATGCCAAAGATTTCAGCAACACGGGCCAGAAAATCATTTTCATTCGGGTGATATTCACCATCGGCCATAGCGATGTGAAACAGGCCTTCCATCAGGAAACAGGTGCGCCCGTCGTTTTCATCAAACATCCTGGCGATGCGTTCTGCATAGATTTCAAATCCTGCAACATCCTGACGCGCAAGGTCAAAAACCCGGGCCGCCTGAATTTCATCTTCTTTGCTGATCTGAAAAACTTCGCGAAAGGCTGTCACTTCATCGCGGGTGACCTGGCCATCGGCCTTGGCCATTTTTGCGCCAAGCGCGATCACCGCAATCGTGAAGGCCACGGAACGTTCGGGAGATGCGCGCAGCTTGTCGAAAACTTCGGACAGCGATTGTCCCGAAGTCAGCGCAGAAAGCGCGTCACTTATGCGTGTCCAGATACTCATGCCACAATCCTAACGGCAAATCCGGGGAATGTCCCGTACCTTCAGAGGTGCTTGAACAAAAGGTGAAGATCAAGCCAGTTTTCGTGTTTACGCCCAGCTTGCGGCAATATCCCGCCGGATTGAAAGCCAATGGCCTGATGAAACGCCAGGGCCTGGGTGTTGGAACCAGAAATCGCGGCGACCATCATATGCTTGCCTTGATCCCGCAGTCTATCTTCGAGGCCCTGCATCAAACGGCGCCCCAATCCCTGTCCCTGCATATCTCGGGTCAGATAGATCGTAATTTCGCTGCAATGGGCATAGCCGGGGCCCGCACGAAAACTTCCAGCACAGGCAAATCCAGAAACCACCCCGTTGATGTCAGCCACCAGAAATGGTGGATCGGAAAGGATCCGTTCCTTTAGGTCAGGCAGCGTCTTTTCTTCTGTGGTGAATGTGGCGAACCCCTTGCGGATCTCGGCGTTCCAGATCTTTGAAATTGCGCTTGCATCCCCATCCTTCGCAGCCCGGATCATCATCGCAGAACCTTTGATCCAGAGGGCGTTTCAAACCGGGCCGTAAAACCCGGTGTTCCCTGAAGAAAGCACAGATCCGGGCCATTTGTTTTGTCAAAACATGATGCGAGGTCAGAGATTTCCGGATGCTGTATTTCAAATGATGACAGGCGCAGATCTGTAATCGGCAGGCGCTGCACCGGATGCGCATTCCCTTCCCATGTGATCAGGGCGGGGGCGATATTATCATAGGGCAGCTTGCCGTCCTTCGGCACAGCCATCTGCCAACGCAGATCCCCGCGCGACAAGGACAGCGGCACGCCCGCCCCAGCAGGGGCCTGTGACAGACCCGATTTCAAATCATCGCAGCGCAGGATCCAGTTGGTGATACGTGGTTCACCTTTGAAATTATCCAGATCAAACCAACGCGGATGGGGGGGGCGTGCCGCATCGGGATTGATTGCAATGACCTCAAGGTACAGATCATCTTTCAAACCAAGCAAACGATTGTGAGTGCCCATCAGAGGATGTTCTCCGCCGGGGTTCATTTTGACGCCCAAAGTATCTTCGACATATTCCACCCCTTCAGCAAGGGTTTCTGCGGCAATGGCGATGTGGTCGAAGGTGAACATATTCTGTCTCCTGTTGGGTGATGACAGGAATGCAAAAGCGGGCAGGAAGATCAATGCCCCCTGCCCGCTTTTGCAAATTTTGCGCAGAATTTATGCGATTAGAATGTTTCGACGATCAGTTGCGCGTTACAATTGTTGCCGTCAAATGTCCCGATCCAGATGTCGTAGATACCATCGCCCGCCGGACGGGTCAGACGGATTTTCGGATCCGCGTTGCCATTGTCATCATCGTCAAAATACCAGTTCACACCCGCGGTATTGATCAGCAGTGTTGCGTCGCACTGGCTTTCGACGCGGAATTCCAGCTGGTATCCCTTGATGCCGTTCACGGTAATAGAAAAATCTGGCTGCTTAATGACATAGCCGGGCATTGGCCCCGTCCAGTTGTGGGCGCGCAAACGGCAATTGGCAAGATTATACTGCCCCCCGGCCACCACATTGAACCGATGCGCGCTGTAAAGCTGCGAACCCGTCAGTTCATAGCGTTCATTTCCCCAGAGCTGGTAATCCGGGCAGGCCTGCGCCCCTCCGGCAAAAACAAGAAAAATTAGTGAATACAAAAAACGTTGCATATAAGCCTCCTGCACTTCTGCATTACGTTGTCCCCGGTATGAGACTACAACAGCTTTGCATTTTGGCAAAATTAATTTGCAGGCAAACAGCCTGTATAAAAGGCCAGATTCAGGGGAAATCCCCCAAATCTGGCCGTCTTTTTTGATTAGAAGCTTTCGACAATCAGCGTCGCTTCGCAGGGGGCGCCGTTGAATGTGCCGATCCAGACGTCATAGACGCCATCTGAACCTGGGTTGTTCAGGCGGATTTTAGGATCGCCATCGCCATAACTGTCATCATCATAAAACCAGGTGCCCTGGGCGTTGTTGATCAGCAGAACAGTATCGCAAGCCCCGATAACACGGAATTCCAAGTCATAGCCCTGAACGCCGTCGATGCTGATAGAATAATCCGGTGCAGAGATCACGTGGCCGGTCAGCGAACCAGACCAGTTTGCCGCGTTGATTTTGCAGTTTTCGAGGTTCTGGTCACCACCCGCCATAATAGAATACTGACGGGGGGAATAAAGTTGTTCACCCGTGATGTTAATTTCCGAACCCCATTTGGCGTAATCCGGGCAGGCTGAAGCAAGAGTGGTGGAAAGCATCAAAAAGAGTGATGCAAAAAACAGTTTCATGGTCGTCTCCGAAAAAATTGTGAAGGGGCACCCCTGCCCCTTCTGGTACCGACGCATGTCTGCCATTAGTCTATGACAAATCAAAGGCGGAACGAATATTTTTCCGCCCCGCCTTTGATGGTTTTTCGTGAATAACACAGATAGGCTTTTGAACGCCCAAGCCTGTCATCTGATATCAGCGCATTTCGCGTAGGATTTTCAGAATATCTTCAGCCGCTTCTGGGATATTGGTGCCTGGGCCAAAGATCGCTTTGACGCCCGCGTTGTAAAGATAATCATAGTCCTGCTGCGGGATCACACCGCCACAGATAACAATGATGTCTCCCGCGCCCTGTGCTTTCAATGCTTCGATCAATTTGGGCGCCAGCGTTTTATGCCCTGCAGCCTGGGATGAAATGCCAACGATATGCACATCATTGTCGATGGCATCTTGCGCGGCCTCTTCCGGGGTTTGGAACAGCGGACCAACATCCACGTCAAAGCCGATATCCGCAAAGGCTGTTGCGATGACTTTCGCGCCGCGATCATGACCGTCTTGGCCCATTTTCACAACCAACATGCGGGGACGACGGCCTTCGTCACTGGCGAAATCTTCTACAGATTTCTGGATTTTTGCAAAGCCTTCGTCGCCTTCATAGGCTGCGCCATATACCCCTGCCAAAGTCTTTACCTCCGCCCGGTGGCGCCCAAACGCCTTTTCCATTGCCATGCTGATT
>NZ_JBMYXF010000070.1:0-12811 GCF_049608145.1 Halocynthiibacter sp. | reverse complement strand
TTGGTTTTTGCCCCTGCGCAACGGGCAATGCGTAACTCAGCCCTTCAGGGCCTTCTGTCAGATCATAATTCAAAACCGGCAGGATCGCCCCGTAAAACCGTTTCGCACGCGCAATATCATCTGCACCAACCGTGACATAAGCAATCATGCGATCTGACCTTTCCCGCGATCATTGGCCTTCAAACAACAGGAAACGGGCAAGCGATGCCCGTTTCCATTTTTAACATCCCTTTAGTGCACGATTACTTCCGGTCCCATCAAGGAATTTGGCAGGAAGGTTGAAATCACCGGCACATAGGTGATCAGGATCAGGAAGACGAACAGCACCGCCAGGAAAGGCAACGCGGCGCGTACGACGCTCATCATGGGCATGCCTGCAACGCCTGACGTCACAAACAGGTTCAGGCCAACCGGCGGGGTGATCATGCCGATTTCCATGTTCACCACCATGATGATGCCCAGGTGGATCGGATCGATGCCCAGCTCAATTGCGATCGGGAAAACCAAGGGTGCCACGATCACCAACAGGCCTGACGGTTCCATGAACTGACCACCGATCAACAGGATCACATTGACCACAATCAGGAACATCACAGGGCCAAAGCCCGCCGACAGCATGGCCTCTGCCACATGTTGCGGAACCTGTTCTTCGGTCAAAACATGTTTCAGAATCAACGCGTTGGCGATCACAAACAGTAGCGTCACGGTCAGTTTACCTGCCTCAAACAGGGTGCGTTGTGTATCTGCGTGAAACAGCGCTGTGACCATGGCCTGGGGTTTCTTCAGCAGGCTGATCTTTTCGCCCCCGTTCCGCGCCGCAAGCGGGCCCATATCGCGGTAAACAAAGCTTGCCACAAGGAACGCATAGACAGACGCAACCGCCGCCGCCTCTGTTGGGGTGAACCAGGCTTTCACATAACCAGGGATGCCATAGATGCCGAACATAATGATGAAGATCAGGAACAGTCCCCAGAACGCATCGCGAAAACTATCGCCGATCTCGCCCCAGCCTGCGAATTCACCAGATGGCATGTCTTTGATCCGCGCCATGACATAGATCGCGACCATCAACATCAGCCCCGCCAAAATGCCCGGAAACACGCCCGCAAGGAACATGCGCCCCACGGAAACATCCACAGCAGAGGCATAGACCACCATCACAATGGATGGCGGGATCAGGATCCCAAGCGTGCCCGCGTTACAGATCACGCCCGCGGCAAATTCCTTGGTATATCCGGCCTGCACCATGGCCGTGATCACGATGGAACCGATCGCGACCACAGTCGCCGGGGAAGACCCGGAAAGTGCTGCAAACATCATACAAGCAAAAACGCCCGCAATCGCCAGCCCGCCGCGTAAATGGCCAACACAAGCAATTGAAAACCGAATGATCCGCTGCGCCACGCCGCCCGTTGACATGAAGGTACTGGCGAGGATGAAAAACGGGATCGCAAGCAGGGTGAAATGGCCTTCAAACGCCTGAAACAAAGTCTGCGCGATGGACGACAGAGAGCTGTCCGAAAACACCAGCAGGAACATGATCGACGACATGCCAAGAGATACCGCAATTGGCACCCCGATCAGCATAAAACCAATGACCATGACAAAAAGAATGAGAACTTCCATTATTTCGCCTCTCCTGCTTCGCCATCCATGGCCGCGCCCAGACGTTCGCGCACTTCTTCGATTTCATCTTCGACCTCATGGCTGGCAACCACACGATCAATATCGCCCTTCAGCATTGCAATGCCCGCCTGAACAAAGCGGAACAAAAGCAAAGCCATAGACACAGGAAGCACTGCATAGGGGATGAAACGCGGCAGTTTATCGTAGGGGTCACCAAAATTCATCGCCCCCTCAAGCCAGCCCAGAAACCAGGGGTTCGGGACATCATTAACGATATACCAGGACCGGAAATTTGTGGGCTTCATGTCCTGAAGGCCCGTGGGAAACCAACGCCCGGTGGTCTGGGGCAGATTGGCAAAATTCGCCCAGTAATCCCAGGATCCTTTGAACAGCAGAAAGCTGTAAACAATACAGATCGCAACGGCGGCAACGCCCAGTTTTTTGCGTGTCCTGCCCTCAGCCATATTCACAAAAACATCGACACCCAGATGCGCGCCTTTTTTGACCGCATAAGACGCCCCGATCAGCACAAGCCAGGCAAACAGAAACACTGACATTTCCTTCGCCCAGAGGATATTCCCCCCGCTTTTACGTACGATCACATTCACAAATGCCAGCACAACCATCAGCCCAAGGATCAGCGCAATAACGCCTTCCTCGATACGGTCAATACGGCTCTGACCCGGTTTCGGATGCATCCCCTGCCCCCTTAACTATCTGAAAATAAAAGAGCGCAGCCCAGGACAGGGCTGCGCTCCAAAAATGTAACGCGCTTAGTTCGCAGCGTTGATCGCCTGTGCAGCGTCGATGTTTTCCTGGCCCACATCGCCAGCAAACTGTGCCCAAACCGGCATCATCACATCAACCCAAGCCTGACGCTGTTCTGCGGTCAGCTCAACGATCTTACCACCCGCATCCAGAATGGACTGACGCGCAGCTTCGTTCACGGCAAAGGCTTCGGCATTGCGGGTTTCTGATACTTCGCCAAGGATGGTCAGGAACTGATCACGCACCTCAGGCTCAAGCCCGTCAAGGAAATCCGTAGACGTCACCACAAGATAGTCGATGATACCATGGTTGGTCTCGGTCACACCGTCCTGCACTTCAAAGAATTTCTTCCCAAAAATGTTGGACCAGGTGTTTTCCTGACCGTCCACAACGCCCTGCTGCAGCGCGCCGTATACTTCGGAAAATGCCATTTTCTGCGGAGAACCCCCGATGGCTTCCATCTGGGCCACCAGCACGTCAGAAGACTGTACGCGGAATTTCAGGCCATTCGCATCGGTTGGCGCGATCAGCGGCACATTCGCGGACATCTGCTTCATGCCATTGTGCCAGAAAGACAGGCCCTGCAGGCCACGGCGCTGCATGGAATCAAGCATGCTTTGGCCCGCATCAGACGCCTGGAACGCATCCACAGCTTCGATGTCTTCAAACATGAACGGCAGGTCAAAAATGCGGAACTGGCGGGTGAAAGCTTCGAATTTGGACAGGCTTGGCGCGGCCAGCTGCACATCCCCGTTCAGCATCGCTTCCAGAACTTTGTTGTCGTCATACAGGGTCGAGTTCGGGAACACTTCCATGCACATCGTGCCGTTCATTTCCTCGTTCACGCGTGCTTCCAGCAGGCTGGCAGCGATGCCCTTTGGGTGACGGTCTGTGTTGGTCACATGGGCAAATTTAACAACGATTTCACCGTCATCGCAGGATGCAAACGCAGCCTGACCCGTCGCAGAAAGCGCAAGCGCCATAGCAGCTGTGGCAAAGAATTTCATATATATTACTCCCGGTTGGTCTGATGGGTACAGAATCTTACGCCCTGGCCCACACTCATTTTTGTCAGATAATCACAGCAACAGCATGCCGTCAAACAGGTTCACATTTCAACCCCTGCGACACCGAAGACCATTCAGCCTTCCTGCTTGTCATTTTCTGGCCTGCGAGAGATACCTAAAGCAGAGGAGCACCCCATGCAGAATTTCGGCCAGTCGC
Source organism: Halocynthiibacter sp. (assembly GCF_049608145.1). Taxonomy (NCBI): domain Bacteria; kingdom Pseudomonadati; phylum Pseudomonadota; class Alphaproteobacteria; order Rhodobacterales; family Paracoccaceae; genus Halocynthiibacter; species Halocynthiibacter sp. Next base: position 9,193 of record NZ_JBMYXF010000070.1, on the reverse strand, counting down.
CCACCGATCCCGCGTTCGTTCAGAACCCCTATCCGTTTTACGCGCGCCTGCGGACTGCCGGGGATTTTGTCTTTTGGGAAGACTACAATCTGACCTGCGCCAGTTCGCATCAGGCCGTCTCTGCCCTTTTGCGGGATCGTCGTTTTGGTCGCGAAATCCCCGCAGACAAACGCAAACCGATCCCGGACCATTTGGCGCCTTTTTATGCGGTCGAAGCGCATTCCATGCTGGAACTGGAACGCCCCCGTCATCCGCGCCTGCGTGGTCTTGTGATGCGGGCTTTCACATCGCGCCGCATCAAGGAACTTACCCCCGAAATCGAAACCATCACGCATGATCTGATCGACAACTTTCCAACAGGCGAATTTGATCTTCTCACTGCCTTTGCCCAGAAGATCCCCGTGATCATCATCTGCCGCCTTTTGGGCGTGCCGGAAACCATGTGGCGCGAACTTCTGGAATGGTCCAATGCCATGGTCATGATGTATCAGGCCGGTCGCACGCGGGACATGGAAGACAAAGCCGTACGCGCCACAGAAGAATTCGTCGCCTTCATGCGCGAATATGTGGAAAAGCGCCGTGCAACGCCTGCGGATGATCTGATCTCCGCCCTAATTTCTGCGGAAGAAGAAGGCAGCAAGCTGTCCACAGATGAGCTGATCACAACCTGTATTCTGCTTTTGAACGCGGGCCACGAAGCCACCGTGCATTCCATCGGCAACGCCGTCAAAACCATCCTTGAACAGGGCGTACAGGCCCATTGCACGGGGGATGGCATTGAAAAGCTGTCCGAGGAAACCCTGCGTTTCGACCCGCCCCTGCATATGTTCACCCGCTGGTGTTATGAAGAGGCCGAAATTTGCGGTCACACCTTCAAACCCGGCGATGAAGTCGCCTTGCTTTTGGGCTCTGCCAACCGGGATGCTGCGACCTGGGAAAATGGCGATGCCTTCAACCCCACCCGCGATATCCAAACCAACACAAGTTTTGGTGCAGGCGCACATTTCTGTATCGGCGCTCCTCTGGCCCGGATGGAACTGCAAATCGCCTTGCCGATCCTCTTTAACCGCTGCCCCAAACTCACCCTCGCGGGCACGCCTGAATACGCAGATATATACCACTTCCACGGCTTGAAAGCCCTGCAGGTCACTGCTACATAGGTCAGCCCCGCATCAGCCAAAGGCCCGCCCGCAATGTCACAGACACTTGGAATTGACTTCGGAACTTCAAACTCCGCCGCCGGGATTTCTGTGAATGGGCGTCCCTTTCTGATTGATGTGGAAGCCGGCGAAAACACCCTGCCCACGGCGGTGTTTTTCGACTTTGAAACAGGCAAAACCCTGTTTGGCCGTCAGGCCGAACGCGCCCTAATCAATGGCGATGACGGACGGTATATGCGCGCGCTGAAAAGCATCCTAGGCACACCCCTGATGCATGAAAGCCGGATGATGATGGGGGAACGGATCACCTTCGTTGATATCATCGCACGCTTTCTGAAACGCCTAAAAAAACGCGCCGAAGACCTATGTTATCAAGACTTTGATCACGCGTTATCCGGACGGCCCGTGTTGTTTCATTCCTCAGATCCGGAAAAAAACGCACAGGCCCTGAAAGACCTGACCCAATGCTATCTGGCCGCCGGGTTTAAGTCAGTCAACTTCATGCCCGAACCCGAAGCCGCCGCCCTGGCTGCCGGTCAAAAGGGCAACGGCCTGAAACTGATCGTCGATATTGGCGGTGGTACATCCGACTTCACCGTCTTCCAGAATACGCCCCAAGGCATCGATATTCTCGCCAGCCACGGGGTCCGCCTGGGCGGAACCAATTTTGACCGCAGCATCAGCTTTGATCATGTCATGCATCTCTTTGGCAAAGACAGCGAGATCCGCAAAGATTTCGGCGCAGGCACCCATGCAGCGCCGCGCGCGATCTTTCATGACCTGGCCACCTGGCAGATGATCCCTTTCCTTTACGCCCCTGAGATCAAAAGAAAAGTCGCCGATCTGCAGCGCAACGCAATCGACAAACCCGCCTATGATCGCCTTATGAATGTGCTGGAAGATCACCTGGGTCATGACATCGCATTTGCCGTGGAACGCGGTAAAATTCAGGCCAACACCGACGGCCAAGGCATGATCAATCTGGCTGCTGTGGAACGGGATCTGAACCAGGCCCTCAGCCAAAATATGCTGACCACATCCCTGACCCCACATATGGGCAACCTGTCCGCCGCCGTGCAGGAAACCCTGGCCCTGGCCGGTTGCACGCCCGATCAGATCAACAGTGTCATTTTCGTGGGCGGCTCAAGCCTGATCAAAGACGTCAGCCACACGCTACAGGCGCTCATTCCGGGTGCGGATCTGCATTATAATGACGCCTTCACAGCAATCATCGATGGGCTCGCCCTGGCCAGCAGCAAACAGCAATAGGCTTTCATCTTGCCATAAATACTCCGGGGGAGTCCGCCTGCGGACGGGGGCAGCGCCCCCACCCGGTTTTTCATTGAAAAACCTTAGCCCTCGTGCAACGGCAATGGACGGTTGTTGATGATCTCCTCCATCGAAAGCAGCGCCGTCACATTGTAAATATCCACATCATCAATCAGCGCCTGATAGAATTTGTCATAGGCCCGGGCATTGGTGACGCGCACTTTCAGAATGTAATCAATATCCCCGGCCAGGCGATGCGCTTCCATCACTTCAGGCCGCGCATTCAGCGCATTCATGAACTGTTCTTTCCAGCTCGCCGCATGTTGTGACGTGCGGATCAGAACAAAGAAACAGCTTTCAAAACCAAGCGCTTCGGCGTCCAAAACAGCCGTCTGCCCCTGGATCATGCCGCTTTTCTTCATCTTCTGAATACGATTCCACACAGGCGTCTTAGATGACCCTGCCTTACGTGCAATTTCATCCAGCGACTGGCCCGCGTCCTCTTGCAGGGCCATCAGGATTTTCCGGTCGATCTCATCAATACGGACTGACATTCCGCTTCTCCTTAAAAACCGGAAATATTCGCCTTCTGGGCGCAAAAGCCGGAATGATTGTTCTTATCTACGCCCGATACTAGCGCAATATCGGGAAAATATCCTATATATCATCCTGAAACAAGCAGGATTGCGGAACAATGGACCATTTCCCGATTTACATGAAGACCGATGGCGCGCGCATTGTGCTCTCCGGCGGCGGCGATGCGGCCATTGCGAAACTGCGCCTTCTTGTTAAGACACAGGCAAAACTGGATGTGTTCTCATCTGCCCCGTCTGACGCGATCCGCAGCCTTGCGACACAAGGGAAAATTTCCCTACAGATCCGCGATCTGCGTTTCACCGACATCACCGGTGCCTCCCTTGTTTATGCTGCCGATGAAGATGACGCCCGCGATCAGAACATCCGCGCCATGGCGCAGGCACAGTCTGTGCCGGTGAATATCGTCGACAATCTTCAGGACAGCGATTTCATCACCCCCGCCATTGTCGACCGTGACCCCGTGACCATCGCCATCGGCACAGAAGGCGCAGCACCTGTTCTGGCCCGCGCGATCAAAGCCAGCCTTGAAGAAGAACTCTCTCCGGTTCTGGGCACCCTGGCTGAAATCGGGAAATCCTTCCGTTCCCGCGCCTTTGCCCTGCCCGCTGGCCGTGCACGCCGTGATTTCTGGGCCGACTATTATAACCACACAGGCCCGCAGGCCTATGCAAACGGCGGCGAAGCTGGCGTACGTGATGCGCTTGATACGCTCCTGGTCCAGCACCTAAACGAAGAAGACGCGGCAGGCCGCATCGATCTGATCGGCACCGGCGCGGGCGAGGCTGACATGCTGTCGATCCGTGCCCGCCGTGCCATTGACCGCGCTGATATTGTCATCGCAGATCATGATGTCTCCGGTGAAATCCTGGAACTGGCCCGCCGCGAAGCTGAATTTCTGCCTGCCGCCACCCCGGCCACCGACATCCTGAATGCCGTACGCAATGGCGCATCCATCGTGCGCTTAAAACCCGGCACCGGCACCCCCGACACCCTGATTTCCAAAGCCCTAGGCGCTGGCGTGGATTGCGCCATTCTGCCGGGTCTTCCCTTCACCAAACAACACACGCCCCAGCTGCAGCAAGGACAAAGCTCATGAGCCGTCGCCCCTTCACACCAAAAGTCATCACCGCAAATCACCTGCTCTCAGGTGACGTGATCTACTGGTCTGCGGACAGCTGTTGGGTCTCTGCCCACGCGGATGCCGCGCTGTTCACCGAACAAGACGCAGCCGACGCACAGTTCGCCATCGCCAACGCCCAGCAGAATATCGCTGTGGGTGTGATGCAGGCAGACGCAGTTATGGGCGACAACGGCCCGGAACCAGTGCATTTCCGCGAAGAATTTCGCGCCACTGGCCCATCCAATTATTTCCACGGCAAGCAAGCTGAAACCGCAAGCGCAGGAGCCTGAACATGTACCATTATAACGACTTCGACCGCGCCTTCCTGAACGAGCGCAACGCACAATTCCGCGCCCAGGTTGAACGCCGCGTGGCTGGCAACCTGACCGAAGATGAATTCAAGCCTCTGCGCTTGATGAACGGACTGTACCTGCAATTGCACGCCTATATGCTGCGGGTTGCGATCCCTTACGGCACGCTTTCCGGCGCACAAATGCGTCGCCTTGGTGACGTGGCTGCGAAATATGACAAGGGCTACGGCCATTTCACCACGCGTCAGAACATCCAGTACAACTGGCCCACGCTATCAGATGTGCCTGATATCCTGGACAGCTTGGGTGAAGTTGGCCTGCATGCGATCCAAACCTCTGGCAACACCATCCGCAACGTCACCGCCGATCATTTCGCCGGTGCCGCCAAGGATGAGATCGAAGATCCACGCCCCGTGGCTGAACTGCTGCGTCAGTGGTCTACAGATCACCCGGAATTCCAGTTCCTACCGCGCAAATTCAAGATCGCGATCACAGGCTCCCCGAATGACCGCGCCGTGACCAAAGCCCATGACATCGGGCTGCGCATGGTGCGCAATGAAGCGGGTGAACCCGGTTTCGAAGTGATCGTTGGCGGTGGCCTTGGCCGTACGCCTATGGTCGGTAAAGTGCTGCGCGCCTTCCTGCCAAAGGCCGATCTTCTGCCATATTGCGAAGCTGTGGTTTCCGTCTGGAACACCCTGGGGCGCCGCGACAACAAATACAAAGCCCGCATCAAGATCACCGTGCATGAGAACGGCATCGAGAAAATCAGCGCGCTGGTCGAAGACCGCTTCAACACCCTGCGCCCGCAGTTCTCTGGCGTAGATCAGGAACTTTTGGCCGATATCGAAGCGCATTTTCAGCCCCCGGTTTGGGAAGCGTCTGACAACGGCGTCTTTGATGCGGCTTACGCGACGGATCCTGTGTTCCGCTCCTGGGTCGACACAAACATCACCGATCACAAACGCGACGACCACGCGATTGTTTCCGTGTCACTGAAAGCCCATGGCGACACGCCGGGTGATGCGACCACGGAACAGATGCACCTGCTGGCCGATATCGCCCGCGATCACGCCTATGACGAGCTGCGCATCAGCCATGAACAAAACGTCATCCTGCCCCATGTGAAGAAATCCGATCTACCTTTGATCTTCAAACAGTTGAAAACCGCAGGTCTGGGCACAGCCAACATTGGTCTGGCCTCAGATATTATCGCCTGCCCCGGTATGGATTACTGTGCCCTTGCCACCGCGCGTTCCATCCCTGTGGCACAGCAGATTGCCAACCGCGTACAGGAATTGGGCGTGGAACATGACATCGGCGCACTGAAAATTAAGATTTCCGGGTGTATCAATGCATGTGGACACCACCATGTGGGCCATATTGGCATTCTGGGTCTCGACCGCGCCGGGGTTGAAAACTATCAGATCACGCTTGGTGGTGACGGCACTGAAACGGCCTCTGTTGGTGAACGTGCAGGCCCTGGCTTTGCCTATGATGCAATTGTTCCGGCGATCGAAAGGCTTGTTCTTGGCTATCTCGACCTCCGGACTGATCCAGCAGAAACCTTCCTTGCTGCATACCGCCGCCTTGGCGCTGCACCGTTCAAATCCCTTCTTTACCCGGAGGATGCGAAACATGCCGCTTGAAGCCCCCTTACCCGCCGCAGCTGAACGCGCGGCTGAGTTAAACGCGCGGTATCGCCACCACAGTGCGCAGGACATCCTGTCCCATGCCCTGTCTGATCCGCTGACCGGGCGCATTGCGATGGTTTCGTCCTTTGGGGCAGAATCCGTTGTGCTGCTGCACCTGCTGGCAACGCTGGATCGCACGGTTCCTGTGTTGTTTTTGAACACGGAAATGCTGTTTGAGGAAACCATCGCCTATCAACGTCAGGTGGCGGACCAGCTGCGCCTGACCGATGTGCGTGTGATTTCCCCGGATCGCAACGAAATGTTCCTTGAAGACAATGACGCCCTGCTCTGGCAGCGATCCACAAATGCCTGTTGCGCCCTACGCAAAACCCGCCCGCTTGAAAAAGCGCTGTCCGGTTTTGATGCTTGGATCACCGGGCGCAAGCGGTATCAAAGCGGTATTCGTGCGCAGATGGACCTGTTCGAAGCCGATGGGGAAAGCCGCATCAAGGTGAACCCAATGGCCCATTTCACGCCGGACACCATCCGCGAATATATGGAAAACAACAATCTGCCGCGTCACCCGCTGGTGAAAAAGGGCTTTGCATCGCTTGGCTGTGCCCCATGTACATCTCGCGTACGTGATGGCGAAGACCCGCGTGCAGGCCGCTGGCGCGGACAGAATAAATCAGAGTGTGGCATTCACTTTGAAAATGGAAAAATGGTGCGCACACCCGTGGCACAATCAGGGGAAGTATTCTGATGACTGTAATCATTAATGACGCGGGTTTCACCGTGGAAGACTGGGAACATGGCTTTTTCACGCTGGAAGAACTGCCCGCGAACCACCCGCCTGCCCTTGCGGTGGATCTGCCTTCGGATGTTGCAGTGGAAGACCTGCCACAGCTTTTGAACAACGTTGATCTTGTGCGCATCGACTTCCCGTCTTTTGCGGATGGCCGCGGCTTTACCCTTGCGCGTCGTTTGCGGGATCTGGGCTTTGTTGGGCGTTTGCGGGCCCGTGGACATGTGATTTCAGATCAATACGCCATGGCGCGCCGATCCGGTTTTGACGAAGTTGAAATCGACACGGATCTGGCCGCACGCCAGCCCGAAGGCGAATGGCTTGCCCGCGCCAACTGGCAGGACAACAATTATCAGTCGCGTCTGCGCGGCTGATTAATCATTCGCACACAAACAAACTAGACCTCCAGGGCAAATTGCCCTATTGAGAGATGAAAGGGCGTGGGGTATTCCCCGCGCGGACCCTATGAATGAGCATGTAAAAGTGACCGATACAACCGCAGACGCCCCCGCAGTCAAAGCTGTCCCCACCCTTCCGGACGCCCAGACCGTAACCGAAGTACAGCATTACACAGATCGCCTGTTCCGTTTCCGCTGCACCCGCCCCGCATCCCTGCGGTTCCGGTCCGGTGAATTCGTGATGATCGGCCTGATGGGCGAACCCCATCCGGAAACCGGCAAGCAGAAACCACTGCTGCGCGCCTATTCCATTGCCTCCCCGTCCTGGGATGAAGAAATGGAATTCTACTCGATCAAAGTCGAAGACGGCCCACTGACATCACGACTGCAGCACATCAAAGTCGGCGACGAGGTGATCCTACGCCCAAAACCCGTTGGCACATTGGTGCATGACGCATTGATCCCGGGCAAACGCATCTGGTTCTTTGCCACAGGCACGGGGTTTGCGCCTTTCGCATCCCTGCTGCGTGAACCGCAGACCTATGAAGACTACGACGAGATCATCATCACCCACACCTGCCGTGAAGCAGATGAGCTAATCTATGGTCGGGAACTGATTGAAGGCCTGAAGGACGACGAACTTCTGAATGAAGTCATCGGTGAAGGGTTCTGGAAGAAGATCAAATACTACCCGACCACCACCCGCGAAGAGAGCCCCAAGATGGGTCGCATCACCGACCTGATGCGGTCCGGCGAAGCCTTCCGTGACCTCGATGTTGCACCTCTCTGCCCTGAACATGACCGCGCGATGATCTGCGGCAACCTGGCGTTCAACCTGGAACTGAAAGAAATGTTCGAGGAATACGGTCTGGAAGAAGGCGCAAATTCCAAGCCTGCCCATTACGTGGTGGAAAAAGCCTTCCTCGACTAACGTCCAGCATCGCTACTGTAATCGTTGCTGATGGCCCCATCGATCTTTTCGGTGGGGCCTATTTAGTCGAACGACATTCCTCCTTCCGCACGCATAAAGCGCAACATCCGGGTCGCGGCGTTCACACGCATAAGTCATGTTCCCCAAAACACAGGAAAACATGATGAATATTACCTTTCAGAACTACGACAGCACCTGGGTGCGAAATCTTCGGGCCGGCGGCGTGGATGACAACGGACAACCCGCAGAACGGGCCATTTCAGACGGGGGAGGCAACCCCTGTCGCCATTGCCTGCAATATATCCCAGAAGGTGATCAAATGCTTATCGCCGCGGCCCGTCCCTTCACACAACTGCACCCCTACGCAGAATGTGGACCCGTCTTTTTCTGTGCACAGTCCTGTGCCCCATGGAAGGCCAGCGACACGCCTCCAGTGCTGCAATCCAGCCCAGATTACCTGCTGAAGGCCTATGACCGGCGTGAACGTATCATCTATAGCACCGGGAACATCACTGCTGCGGCCGACCTCCGTCAATATGCTGAAACACTCCTGAAACGCGATGACGTGGCCTTCGTCGACATCCGTTCCTCACGCAACAACTGCTTCCTGACCCGGGTGGTGACCTGCGATCAATAAATTCGCTCAATGAAACCTCTGGACTTTCCTGGGGTTTCAACGGCTCACATCCGTGTGTGCATATGTGAACATATAAAAGGCATTCCTCACGGTTCTGTGTCTTGAAGGTGATCTGGGGCATCCCCAAATCAATCTCATCGGAAGCACAAGACTTCCCCAGAAACAAAAGACACCCAGACCCGAAAGGTTAACGCTATGAAAACTGTAATCGCCTCCATCCTCGCCCTGACTGTTGCTGCTCCTGCTTTTGCGGGTGTGAAAGATGTGGAACGTCACTTCGCACAAGATAACGTTGGTATTGAAAGCGTTGTGATCGAAAACTCTGCGCCTA
>NZ_JBMYXF010000069.1:0-12892 GCF_049608145.1 Halocynthiibacter sp. | reverse complement strand
CAAGGTCAGCACCGAAACCAGCTTCGGTCACAACGTAATCCGCAATTTTCAGAGCAGTTGTGGTCGCGATAACAGAGTTACAGCCGTGTGCGATGTTCGCGAATGGGCCACCGTGTACAAACGCCGGGTTGTTTTCCAGAGTCTGAACCAGGTTTGGCTGCATGGCGTCTTTCAGCAGAACGGTCATAGCGCCGTCCGCTTGGATGTCGCGGCAGAACACTGGGGAACGGTCACGACGGTACGCAACAATGATGTCGCCCAGACGTTTCTGAAGGTCAGACAGATCAGTTGCCAGACACAGGATCGCCATAACTTCGGAAGCCACAGTAATGTCAAAACCGGTTTCACGTGGGAAGCCGTTGGACACGCCACCCAAAGACGCAGTGATCTGACGCAGAGCGCGATCATTCATGTCAACAACACGACGCCAAGCCACACGACGGATGTCGATTTCCAGCTCGTTGCCCCAGTAGATGTGGTTGTCGATCATAGCGGACAGCAGAGAGTGCGCAGATGTGATCGCGTGGAAGTCACCTGTGAAATGCAGGTTCATTTCTTCCATTGGAACAACCTGGGCGTAACCACCGCCAGCAGCGCCACCCTTCATGCCAAAGTTTGGCCCAAGGGATGCTTCACGGATACAAACAGCGGCTTTTTTGCCAATGCGGTTCAGGCCATCGCCCAGACCAACTGTTGTTGTTGTTTTGCCTTCACCAGCTGGTGTCGGGTTGATCGCGGTTACCAGGATCAGTTTGCCGTTTTCATTGCCCTGTACAGAATTGATGTACTCTTGGCTAACTTTGGCTTTGTCGTGGCCGTATGGCAGCAGGTCTTTGCTGTCGATGCCCAGTTTCGCGCCGATCTCTTGGATCGGAAGCTTGTTTGCCTCGCGGGCAATTTCGATATCGGTTTTGTAGCTCATGTGACTCCCCTGGGATCAGGTAGGTTAGATATTTCTATCCATTGCATACAATTGAACGCAGCGTCGCAAGGGTGTTTTTGCGACATATTCCGTGCCTGAATCGTCGACTTACGCCCTCACGGCCGCCAAGATCTTTGCCCTGGAATATGCAGTCGGAAAACGTCACCCACACGCAACATTCCTTCGCAGAGAACCCAAGCTGTGACGCCGCGACGGTCTTTTGCTGCACCTTTAAAGGTTTTTCCTTTGCCTGCGTGATCAGATTCGATCTCTTTTCCGGGAAAAACACACGGAAGATTGATCACATCGATTACCAGAGTTGTGCCGTTTTCAGCGATCAGGCGGGACGCTGGCGGGATATGTGAAAAGTCCGGTAGGCCCGAAACAACAAGGTTCGCCCCAATAAGCGCCGGATCAAGCTGGTCAAGTTCCATATTCTGCGCCACCACAGCAAGTTCTTCTGCGCAAAGCACTGTAAACTGACGGGTATTTCGGATCTTCGTGCCAATGGGGTGCTGCCCCTGCGTGCGTCCACAACTGGCCCGTGTCGCGCCATAATGGCTGTCTTCCCGAATACCCTCAAACGCCGCAAATAGACTGTCACGCGCGTCCGCTCGCAGGGATATCCCGCGATCCGGCATCAGCCCCAACCAAGTGATTTCACCACTATAGCCACTGTCGATATGTTCAGGCATCTCTTCCCCCTTGCTGTGGCGACAGGATGGCGGGGCTTTCACAAATACACAAGCCGCGTCATACTCTGGCAATTCATTACAAAACTTACGGATATCCCATGCGCATTCGGCTTCCTCTGTTGCTGCCCCTCGCCCTTTTGGCTTGTAGCCCTGAGGATCCCTTCCCTCAACTCGGCCTAGCCAACCCGGCGTCCGTCTATTGTGCGGATCAAGGTGGAAAAATAGAGATCCGCGACACAGAGGAAGGTCAAGTGGGCCACTGTCATCTGCCCGACGGGCGCGTAGTAGAGGAATGGGAGTTCTATCGCGCCGCTACAGAATAGGCCTTAGCAACCATCATAATTTTTGCGTCCACTCGCCGTGATCGTATAGGTCCCGCCACGCGGCCCGACGTAACAGCGCGGACGATACACCCTGGGCACAGGGGCACGATAACGGGAAATCCGACGCACCTGAGTTCCCCATTCACAGGCAAGCCCATCCCCGTCTGCATCCAGATTGTGCCGATCTTGAACAGGGCCACCTGCTGCAAGGAAATATTTCTGGGCCTCTGCACCACTCCGAAAATCACTGCAGTTCATGGTACTTTCAGAAATCGCAGGGCGTTCATACCTTGAACGCCCATAGGTAGAAACGCTCGCGTGGCCATAGTTGCTAGAAAAGCACTGATTGACACCACGCGCTGCAAGCTCCGCTTCAATCATAAGCTTCCCACGTGGTGTTGTGCTGGCAGTTCCATATGCAATGCAAAGGGAGGAATTTGTTTCCGCAGCAATCCGTGCTGACAGGACTTCAGGCGGTTGCGCGTCCGGAGATGCCCCACAAGCAGCAAGCAATACCAGTAAAATGAATGAACGGGTTTTCATATTACGACATCCTTCAAATAATACGAATGGGATAACTAGAAAACTGTTCTGAAACAATGCAAATTCCGGAATGAGATATCCATTCCCAATGCCCTCTTCCCCTGCAATCCACAGCACATTCCAGAAGCGTGATGGCAATTCTGGAACTCATTTCCAGCCCAGACATCAATGCTAAGATCACCTTCTCTCAACACCACGTGATCAGATGAAACCTGCCTTTTTTCTGCCTTAGCCTCGTTCCAGGTCATAGGGATAGCACATGACGGAGGAACATCATGAAAACCCTGCCCCTACTTCTTGCCGCAACCGTGGCCAGCCCAGCACTCGCAATGGAAGACCCGTTGAATGGCGCAGATTTTGTATTGAACTGCACATCAGATCAGAACGGATCTGCCGTGACCCTGGCACGATCTGGCGCGACGGATCTTGGTTTCATCGTAACAGAAAAAATTCGCGGAGAATCACAGATCCTGCCGGGGGTCAACTCACTGACGTTCCTGCATATAATGGACACTGATGTGGTGACATTTGTCGTCGATTTCGACACGCTGAACTATGACATGACCGTGCGTGGGCAACACAGCACAAATGACCATGGCAGCTGCCAGAACCCGCTATAAAGCCAAAGAAAAAGCCCGGGAAATACCCCGGGCTTTTTATGTTTCATCCGCCTGCGCAGTTTAAGCAGAAGGCTCCGGCTCCATACCACTGTCACCATCATCCGCCTTTGGCTTGGCGCGGGTTTTGGGGATGGCTGTGACCGAAGCTTCTTCTTTTTCAGAGGCTCCGCCTTCTTCATCATCATTGTCGAACGGGTTTTCGCCCTTCATGACCTTCTGGATTTCTTCGCCCGTAAGGGTTTCATATTCCAGCAAACCTTGTGCAAGGCGTTCAAATTCGACTTCGTTTTCTTTGATGATCTTGAAAGCAACGTCATATCCTTCGTCGATGAAACGCTTCACCTCAGATTCGATCAGTTCCTTGGTCTTGGCTGAAATCGAGAAACCGCCAGCGCCGCCATTATTGGCATATCCTGCTGCAGCTTCTTGATAATCAATGTTGCCGACTTTGTCAGACATGCCCCATTGCATCACCATCGCACGCGCCATAGCTGACGCCTGCTGGATGTCACCCGATGGGCCACTAGAAACGAAATCCGCACCGAATTTGAAGATCTCAGCGGCTTTCCCGCCCATGGTCATTGCAATCTTCTGGTGACCTTCGTCTTTGAAGAATTGCAGGCGATCCATTTCAGGCAAGCTCATAACCATGCCAAGCGCACCACCGCGTGGGATGATCGTCGCCTTATACACCGGGTCACATTTCGGCAGTTTCAAACCAACAATGGCGTGACCTGCTTCGTGATATGCGGTCTTTTCTTTCTGGTCGTCCGTCAAAACCATAGACCGGCGTTCAGAGCCCATCATGATTTTATCTTTGGCGCTTTCGAAATCAACCATCGTCACGAAACGACGCCCCACACGCGCAGCCATCAGGGCCGCTTCGTTCACAAGGTTTGCCAGATCCGCACCGGACATGCCAGGGCAGCCACGTGCGATAATACGCAAATCAACATCCGGCCCAAGCGGCGTTTTACGTGCATGTACGTCCAACACTTTTTCGCGGCCTTTGATGTCTGGCAGCGGCACAGTCACCTGACGGTCAAAACGACCAGGACGCAAAAGTGCGGGATCCAGAACATCTTTGCGGTTGGTTGCCGCAACGATGATCACACCCTCGTTGGACTCAAAGCCATCCATTTCAACCAGCAGCTGGTTCAATGTCTGTTCACGTTCGTCATTGCCCCCGCCATGACCGGCACCACGATGGCGGCCAACAGCGTCGATTTCATCGATGAAGACGATACAAGGCGCGTTTTTCTTTGCCTGTTCAAACATATCGCGCACACGGGATGCACCCACGCCGACGAACATTTCAACAAAATCAGAACCGGAAATCGTGAAGAACGGCACACCTGCTTCGCCCGCAATTGCGCGTGCCAGCAGGGTTTTACCCGTACCAGGCGAACCAACAAGCAGCGCACCTTTCGGGATTTTACCACCGAGTCGCGAGAATTTCTGCGGATTGCGCAGGAACTCGACGACTTCTTCCAGTTCTTCCTTCGCCTCATCAATGCCCGCGACATCATCAAAGGTCACACGGCCCGAAGATTCGGTCAGCATTTTCGCACGCGATTTACCAAATCCCATCGCGCCGCCTTTGCCGCCGCCCTGCATCCGGTTCATCATGAAGAACCAGAAACCGATCAGGATCAACACCGGCAGAAGCAGTGAAAGCAACGAAAAGAAACCGCTTTCTTCACGGGTCTTGGATGAAACCTCTACACCTTTTTCAAACAGCATCTTGCTGAGATCACTGGTATATTCGACGCCGGTGGGCACAATAGCCACCTGTTCAGTTCCATCAGAACCCCGGAAAATGGCGTTCTCTCCGTCCAACTCAACGCTGGTGACGGAACCGGCCTCAACCTGGTTCAGGAACTCAGAATAAGACACAGCAGATGAACTGCTGCTACCAGAGCCATTGCTGAATACATTAAACAGGGTCATGACGAGCACTAACAGCACGACCCAGAAAGCGATATTTCTCGCGTTGCCCACGGGCATCTCCTCAGATTCGTTCAGGACCTGTCATAACGTGAACGGCCCATATTTAAAATAGGGCCCCAGCAGCATATCTTCAATGCGATACCAGAGAGTTAAAGAAATCCTTTTCGCCGCAGGCATTTTCGGCCATCCATCCATTGGCCAATCCGGCCAGGGGTGCGGCCAGCAATGCCTCACCACGAAAGGCCGCAGGCGATGCGACTAAAGACGCGCGTGACAGGCCGGTTTCCCGCCATTCATTGCATAATTGCAGACCCTCTTCCCCAAGGGCACGGATGGTCACACCGGTGGCATCCCCATCTTCCGGCCGCAAACGCCAGCGGTTGTCCCAAAGATCACCTGCGGCCGTTTGCAGCGAAGACACTGCGCTGTATTCGCGGGAAATACGGATGCGATCATTTTCCTGTGCGATCAGACATCCACATAGGGTTGCGGTCCGTTCTTCTTTGATCGCTTTGAAAAGGTTCATAATTTCACGCTGACGGGGGCCATAATCGCTTGCCGACACCCAGGTCAGTGCATGGCGCAGCAAACGGCGACGGGTTTCGAAATGCCCCCGCATCAAATTGTCACGATGCAGCAACACATCCCCTTCCTGCACCAACGCCACATCCCCGGCGAAATGCCAGACCTGCTGGTTCAGGGCGTGGCGTGCATCTGCCATATTGCCTGCAAGCGTGCACAGTTTTTCAGGTGACACACCCAGCGGTTTCAGCGCCTCAAGAATATTACGGGCCTTAATACGGTCGAAACGTTCGTCTTCATTTGATGGATCATCAATCCATGATTGCCCCTCTACTCTGAGGTAATCGCGCAACGCATCCCGACGAGTCTGTAGTAAGGGGCGAAGCCAGGTCACGCCAAGATGATCCCGTTTAGGGGCCATCGCGGCGAGACCATCCACACCTGCAGACCGGGCGATCTGCATTAAAACGGTCTCTGCCTGATCATCTGCCGTGTGACCTAGGCAAACCAAATCCAGATCCAACCCATGGGCCCAATCCGCAATAAGACCATATCGCGCACGTCGCGCTTCGTCCTGCAAATTGCCCTGCCCGTCCCAATTGATCCACCGGGCTATTTCATGTGAAACCCCGAGACCCTGACAGATATCGGCCACATCAGATGCCTCTTGATCCGATCCCGTACGCAGACCATGATCAACAGTAATACAATGCAATTCCACGCCATTGTCGCGGGCATAAGCGGCCGCCAGACGTAATGTGGCAAGGGAATCCCCGCCACCGGAACAGGCCACACCAAAACGCCCCGGCGTTTCAGCAGCCAGGGCGGAATTGAACTGAAATCTCAGAAAATCACTATCAGCGCTCACGGCAAACCCCATTATCGTTTCACAGGGTTTAACGCGTGGTCTGCTTTACAGGCAACCCATGTTCTGACGCGCGCTTTGCGCCTCAGATGTCACTGTAGAATTGGGAAAGCGCACACCAACCTGATCAAACATCTGACAGGCTTCGGTGTTCTGCCCGAGATCACGCAGGGTCGCGCCAACTTTGAACAGCGCCTGTGGGGCCATGTCACCATCTGGCGCGGAACTGAACGAATCCAGATACGCACGGGCCGCAGGGCGTGTTTCGCCCAGCTTTTCATAGGCGTCACCCTGCAGAAAATAGGCCTGTGCCGACAGCGGGCTGCCCGGGTAATTTTGCACAAATACCCCTAATTGCTGCGCAGCGGTGGCATAGTCGCCCCCGTCAACGGATGCCTGCGCAGCTTCGAAATCCGCCTTTTCGCCAACAGCCAGTTCCAGCCCGTCATTGCGGGTTGGGGTCAGAACAACCGATGGGGCAGACGCCACATCAATATTGCCCAATGTTGTGCCTTCCGACAGGTTGCCCAGGTCACAATTCGTTTCCAGTTCACACAGGCGAAATTCAAGATCACCAATCTGATTGCCGCCCACCGTTGCAATCTGGTTGATCTTATATTCCATTTCCTCGGTGCGTGCGGTCAGACGCTGCAAAACAGCTTCCATCGCATCGATCCGTTCCAGAGGCGAATTCCCCCCGACATTGGCCGAAGGTGTACCGGTTGTAGACAGTTCACGCTTTAGGCGCTGAACTTCGACATAAAGCACAGACATTTCCTGACGGATATCCGCCAGGGTCTGATCGCGATCCTGTGCCTGGACCGCAAGCGGCGACACAGAAACCATCAGGGCAAAAGCGCCCGCTGCAAGGCTGAAACGAAACATATCAGGTCTCCTCTGTCAGGATCAGCTGGTTGGAATGCCAGCACCAACCACAGTTACCGACCGGCGGTTCTGGGCATAGCAGCTTTCCGCTGAACAGATCTCAATCGGACGTTCTTTGCCGTAGGATACGGTGTTCACACGCGCTGACGACACGCCCTGAGACACAAGAAATTCACTAACGGCATTTGCCCGGCGTGCGCCAAGGCCAAGGTTGTATTCCCGTGTGCCCTGTTCATCTGCATGGCCTTCCACGCGCGCTGTATATTCAGGGTTCGCCATCAGCCATTGCGCCTGGCCAGCAAGCACGGTGCGCGCCTGGTTTGTCAGCGTATACTGATCAACCGGAAACAGGATACGATCCCCAACAGTTTGCTGGAAATAGGCCACGGAATGCGGGTCATTTGCGCTGCCATTCACAATTCCATTGCCCGGGCCACCAATGCCGTTGCCAGTCCCTGACCCATTGCCAAACCGGTCTGCATTTGAACAGGCAGACAATGCGCCGGCCACCAGCAGCAGTGCTGCGATCTTTGTCGTTTTCATCATGCTCTTCGCCTCTGTATCTGTGGCCGGAACCGCCCCGGCATCAATCTGTTTCTTATTTTGCGCCATCATAGCACCGAATTCGCCTTTTGGGAATTACGGCAGCAGCGGGGACCACGCCGGATCTGAACCTGCCCCCTGTGTGTTCACCCGACGCAGGTTGCGCCCGGAAATATCTACGGAATACAACGCGGCCTGCCCGTCAGCGCCAGAGGTCTCGCGCATAAACATAATAACGCGACCATTCGGCGACCAGGTTGGGCCTTCATCTAGGAAAGACACGGTCAGAAGACGTTCATCAGACCCGTCCGTGCGCATCACGCCAATGTGGAAACGCCCGTCGTTCTGCTTTGTGAAGGCAATCAAATCGCCGCGCGGTGACCAGACCGGCGTGCCATAACGGCCACTGCCAAAACTGATCCGGCGTGCTTCGCCACCAGAGGCTGCCATCACATACAGCTGGGGCGATCCGGACCGATCGCTTTCGAAAACAATCTGGCTGCCGTCTGGTGAAAAGCTGGGCGCGGTTTCAATAGACGGCGCCGACGTCAGACGCGCCCGGGCACCGGTGCGCAGATCTACGGTAAAGATATCCGTATTCCCGCCAGTCGATGCGGAATAAACCACAGTGTTGCCATTCGGGCCAAAACGCGGCGCAAAGGTCATCGCATTGCCCTGTGCCCCAAGCGCACGACGCTGCACAGATCCGACGTCCAGCAAGAACACCTGCGGCGTCCCGGTTTCATAAGAGGTGTAGAGGACACGATCACCCGTGGGGGAAAACCGCGGTGCAAGAACGATAGAGGAACTGTCTGTCAGATACTGCAGGTTCGCCCCGTCATAATCCATCACAGCCAGACGCTTGCGACGATTGTCCTTTGGTCCGGTTTCCGACACGTAAACAACGCGGCTGTCAAAATAGGCCCCTTCACCGGTGATACGGGAATAAACTGTATCCGCAACTTTATGGGCCAAACGACGCCAGGACGCGATTGTGCCAACCAGCTGAAGCCCGGATCCAAGTTCCGCGCCAGACGCCACATCATAAACACGGAATTTCACGGTCACACGGCCATCATCCGCAACAGAGACAGCGCCACTGATCAGCCCTTCCACATTAATCGCCCGCCAGTCAGGGTATTGCACCGGGGCGTCAAAGCTTGTGATGTTGCTGATAAACGCATCCTGCGGCACTTCGCGAAACAGGCCCGTGCCTGTCAGATCGGCGGCCACCACCATAGACAATTGCTGCGCATATTCTGACGCCTGCGAATTTTCGGCCACGAACGCCGGGATCGCCAGGGGCACCGGTTCAATGCGTGGATTGTCCAATTCAATGCGCAGGCGTTCCTGGGCCTGCGCTGTGGTCACACAGGCAAACATCATTACACATGCAAAAAGTCGTGTGATTATTTTGGTCATAGAAGTCATCTCAGCCCCATTTTCTTCGGGTTGGTGAATTTATCAATCCCGCCGCCACATCTTTGGGCGTTTTGGCGGATAACAGCCGGGCAGGCGCAATATGTCACGGGGAAAAACCTCATCGGATCATCCCCGAGCCGCTGAAGACGGCTTCAATGTCACGCCAGTGACCGTATTTTTCTGCGGGCATGTCATAACCACGACGGTTGCCACGGTTTTGACAACGGGAAATTGCGCTATTTGCAGCGCGGAAGGCGATATTCGCGGCTTCGCGACTGCCCCCTTCCCAATCAGCAAGTTCGGGGCGGCTGGTGATATTGCCGTCACGATCCAACGAGAAATGCACAGTGATGGTCACCTGGGCCGCCGCGGATGAAATCGCACCTGTGTTCCAGCACTGATGGATCTGTTGACGCAAGCCATCTCGTTCCCCGAAAGACAGAGGCGGCCCCGCCGGTTCAGACGGCGTTTCATTTGCCGAAGCGACAGCATTGTTTATCACCTCTGCCAGCGGGTCGGTCGTATCCGCCTGAGCGGTCTGAACAGGTTCTGGCCGGGTTTCAGTTGCGGGTTCCGGAGCAGGTGCAGGACGCGCCGGGCGCAATTGTGGAACAAGAGACGTCACCGGTGCGGAGGCTGGGGGATCAACTTGTTCAGGAACGATATCCTCGCCGCCAGTTTCTACAGTTGTGGCCTCAGTTGGTGTGACCTGTTCAACCACCTCAGCAGCTTCCGGGGTTTCGGTCACCTCTTCCGTGATCTCTTCGGCAACGTCCACATCGGGTTCAGGTTCGGCAACAGCAGTGGGCGCAATAATTTCATTCGCTTCAGGCACCACAGTGGTATCCGCAGGTATTTCAGCAGGTGTTTCCACCGGTTGTTCTGGACCAGCAGGCACCGGATCTGGTTCTGGTGCGGGTGGCTCTGATATGGGTTCGGGCGTTGGTTCGGGCGCGGGCTCGGGGATTGGTTCCGGCGTTGGTTCGGGCACTGGTTCCGGTGTTGGCTCAGGCTCAGGTGCGGGCGCAGGACGTGGAACCGGAACGGCGCTGACCTCAGGGGCTGCCTCTGCCGCACTCGCAAGATCTTGCATCCGTTCGAAATCGGCCTCTGAAATAAAGCCCACTTCAGTCATTTCAAATTCCGGCGGATCCTCCGGCAGGAAGAACCCACCAAAGAGCAGCCAGAAAATCAAAGCCCCATGGCCCAGACCTGATATCCAATAGCCCGTTTTCACCGCGCTTACCCGTCCGATCCGTTCAGCGCCGGACCACCCGTGTCATGCACAAAGCTGATTTCATTGAAACCACCGGCCTGCAGCGCGCCCATGACCTGCGCCACATCCCCATAAGGAACGGCACTGTCTGCCCGCAGAAAGACACGCTGGCTTTCGCGTTCAGCCGCAATGGCACGCAGCTGCGTGATTAGCCCGTCACGCTGCACTTCGGAATTTTGCAGCTGCAACACCCCGTCTGTGGTCAGGGTGATGGTCAGTGGTTCTTCCTGTTCCGTTGGCAGAGCGGATGCCGAGGTTTCCGGCAATTCCACCGGCACGCCCACAGTCAGCAAAGGCGCGGCCACCATAAAGATAATCAGCAACACCAGCATCACATCGACAAAGGGCGTGACGTTGATTTCGCTCATCATATGATTGCTGCCCCGGCCGGAACGACGACGGCGACGATTGCCGCCTCCTCCGCTGGATTTGACTACACCTGCCCCCATATCAGCTGTCCAGCTCACGAGATAGGATAGTCGCAAATTCATCTGCAAAGGCTTCATAGCTTGCAATAATCCGGTCACTGTCACTGGACAGTTTGTTATAGAAAATAACCGCCGGGATCGCAGCCAGCAGGCCAAGACCCGTCGCCAAAAGCGCTTCGGCGATACCGGGGGCCACGACTGCCAGATTGGTGTTTTGCTGCGCCGCAATTTCGATAAACGCGTTCATAATGCCCATCACGGTCCCGAACAGGCCCACAAAGGGCGCGGTGGATCCGACCGTTGCAAGAAAGTTCAAACCTGAGGTCAACTTTTCGCTTTCCTTGGCGATCGCCACATCCATGGACCGGTCGATGCGTGACTGTGCGCCCGCAATAAAACCACCGTCCTGACGCAGATTACGCCGCCATTCCGTCATGCCCGCCGCAAAGACTTTTTGCGAGGCCCCCGATGGCGTTGCGCCGATCTTGTCGAAAAGTTCGTCCAGAGGTTCGCCAGACCAGAACGCGCGGTCAAACACCGCAGCCTCGGCCCGGCTGTTGCGATAGGCGATGATCTTTTGCACGATGATCGCCCAGCTCCAGAAAGACGCCACGATCAGCATGATCATCACGAGTTTGACGGTCAAAGTTGCCCGTGCAAACAGTGCCCACAGGGAGAAATCAATCTCCTGCGCTGCAGAAAGAAGTTCTGTTTCCATATGCCTGCTCTTTTGTTGTGGCCATCTTATGACGGCTCTGGTTAGGCAAAACCCTAATACACAGTTAACAAAAAAGACAGGGGAAAGGCTGGGTTCGGCACTCACCTTCGGGTGAAGGCGCGGATATTGGTGTCAAAGGTGAAATAATGCGCAGATATCGTATGGATTATGCGCGAAAAGCTGCCGGAAGACGCTGTGGTCGGCCCTGATCATCCAGACAGACGATGGTTACAATAGCTTCAAACAAGCGGGTTTCTGCGCGCAACACCTGTTGTTTCAGCGTCAGACGCGCGGCGGTGGCCCGCTGGATTTCGGTGCGCACGTTCAGAAAATCGTCATATTTCGCAGGCTGGATGTAATCGGCCTCAACCCGGGACACAGCAAAGACCAGACCGTCTGATTTCATAGCCGCCTGATCAATGCCAAGTTCGCGCACATATTCGGATCGCGCGCGTTCAATGAACTTCAGATAATTGGCGTAATAGACCAAACCTGCCAAATCCGTATCTTCGTAATAAACGCGCAGACTGAAGTCATGGGGCATGTTTAATGCGCCTTCCCAATTGGCACACCCAGACGTGCCGCCAGACGCAGGGCATGGCTGGTTTCACGCGCGGCCACCGGCATATTCTCATCATAAGCCGCCGTAATAATACCTGAAATTTCAGGTTTCAGAATGGTCTGGCCTTCGGACAGGTTTGCCAATGGTGACGAATTCTGAAACGCCGTATCAGACCACAGCACAATCGCCTGAACCATCACAGACAGAGCAATGGTTTCCGCCGGCAGCTGTCCCAGGGCATCATCCATACGCACAAATGCAAAACAGGCCTGAATGGCATTGTCATCATCAAAACGAAACGCGCGGTACTGGCTGGCATTGGCCCCTTGCAAGCGCCCAACCGTGGCTTCCAGATCCGGGATCAGCTGATCCATATTCGGAGTTTCCAAAAGTTCGTTCCAGTCCTGAATAAAAAACACCATTAGATTGGTGCCCAGTTCCGGATCCGTTTCCGCCATCTGGTGCCCAGCAACGGTGACAACCGCTTCGATCGCCCCTTTCAGAACGGCAACAGTTGCATCATCAACGCCAAAAACCACAGGCACAATAGGGCGGCCCCAACGTGCAAAAACGTAGTCGCCCGAACTGCGGGTGAAAAGTTGTTCAATCTCATCAGCG
>NZ_JBMYXF010000068.1:0-12902 GCF_049608145.1 Halocynthiibacter sp. | reverse complement strand
TCTGCGGCCTTCGCGTTTGAACAAGGTCATGTTCAGAGATTCTTCCAAGGCTTTCAGTGACGCGCTGATGGCGGGTTGGGTACGCCCCATATTGCGTGCCGCCTGGCTGACGGACCCGGTTTTAATAACTTCACGAAAGATCGCGAGTTGCTGCAGGTTCATGTTGATATACCTATATAAGTCAAATTTATGTATACCATAGAATTAACAATTTGAATTTATATTTGTGACTGGCATTCTAGGGGGATCGAATAATCAGCGCGAAATCCGAAAAATGGATGGCGTAAATCTCAGACAGGGGTGACAGATGACAATTTTTTCCAAACTGACAGGGGCCGCTTTGGCTTGCACGATGTTAACCGGAGCAGCCGTGGCGCAAGAGATGCAATTCTTCCGCATCGGCACCGGCGGGGCAGGGGGCACGTATTTCCCAATCGGTGGCATTATCGCAAATGCGATTTCTAATCCTCCCGGTTCACGCGCCTGCGAAGACGGCGGCAACTGTGGTGTGCCAGGCCTTGTTGCAATTGCGCAATCCACCAACGCCTCTGCGCATAACGTGAACGCCATTCAGGCGGGCCAGATGGAAGCGGGCCTGTCAGGTGCTGCGACCCTGCATTTTGCCTATAACGGCATAGGTAAATTCGAAGGCAACGCAAAACCTGACTTGCGTGTGATCGCAAACCTGTTCCCGGAAGATCTGCATCTGGTTATGCCAGAAGGCGCCGAGTTGAACGGGATTGAAGATCTTGCCGGCAAACGTGTTGGTATTGCGCAGGCCGGGTCGGGCACGCAGATCGCGGTTGAGCTGATGTTGGCGGATCACGGCGTGACACGTGACAATATGGATGAAGCTGAACTGAACAACAGCCAAAGTGCCGAACGCATCGCGGATGGTCAGCTTGACGCCTATTTCTATGCAGCGGGTACACCGGTCGCAGCGATCATTCAGCTGGACAACACCAAAGGCCTGGAGCTGTACAACTGGACCGACGAAGAAATTGCCAAGGCAAACGAAACAGTTCCTTACTACATCCCATCCACCATCCCTGCGGGCACATACCCGGGCGTGGATTATGATGTGAACACATTGGCTGTATCCGGCATCATGGTCACCAATGCGAATATGGACGAAGAGCTGGTGTATGAAATCACCAAAGCCATGTGGTCAGACACTGCACGCAAGTTGCTGGATTCTGGTCACCCGAAAGGCCGTGTGATCACCCTTGAAACCGCGCTTGACGGTGTCGATGGCATTGGTGTGCCGCTGCACCCAGGTGCTGAACGCTTTTACCGTGAAGTTGGTATGATCGAATAAAGACCGAAGACGGTCTCTCCCTGGGCCGCGGCGACTGTCATATCGCCGCGGCCCGTTTTATTCTTATGTTAAATCAATCTGCTCCGGGTGCTTTGCCCGTGATGCTTTGCCCTTGGGAAACAATCTATGGCCCTGCAATCTCATCTCGACAATAAAGCCCTGGAAGAGCTTGAAAAGAAATACGACTCCGCGCTGAATACGCGTGCGAATGGCCCGCTTCTTGGGCTGGTCGTATACTGGGCAGCTATTGTCTTTGCGTTGTACCATCTCTGGACCGCCGGTTTTGGCACCCCCGTTGACCATGTTCATATGGGCATTCATCTGGCGGGTTTGTTCTTCTTCATCTTCATCGGTTTTCCTTTGGTGAAAAATGCCCAAAGCCTTGAATACAGTGGTAAAAGCATGTGGAAGCCCGGCAATGTACCCCTGTATGATTGGGTGATCATGATTATTGCGGCATGTGCTGCGATCTTCTTATGGTTCAGCTGGCGCGGGTTCACGGGCTTTGGCTTGAACATCCCTGAACAGGCGTTGCGCCAGGGAAATCCCACGTCGGTTGATGTGTTTTTCGGCAGTTTCCTGATCATTGCTGTGCTTGAGATCGCGCGCCGTACGATTGGGTTTGTGCTGCCGCTGATCATTTCTGTCTTTATGATTTACGCGCTGTTTGGCCCCTATATGCCCGCGCAAATCCTGAAACATCCGGGCGTGAACTGGCAGCAGTTCGTCAATAATATGTACTTCCCATCCGAAGGCATTTTCGGTGTCACCCTTTGGGTGGTTTCCACGGTTGTGTTCCACTTTGTGCTGTTTGGCGTTGTCGCACAGCGCATGGGGCTGGGTCAGTTCTTTGTTGATAATGCGATGATCATGGCGGGTCGTTACACCGGTGGACCTGCGAAAGTATCCGTCGTGTCATCGGCGTTTTTCGGCACGATTTCAGGATCTTCCATCGCAAACACCGTGTCGACCGGATCACTGACCATCCCGAATATGAAAAAGATGGGATACCCCGGGCATTTCGCCGGTGGTGTTGAGGCCGCGGCCAGTGCGGGTGGTCAAATCACGCCGCCCATTATGGGGGCGGCGAGCTTCCTAATGGCGGAATATCTAGAGGTGCCTTACACCACCATCGTCATCGCTGCGATCGTGCCTGCGATGATGCACTACATCGGCGTGATGTCGATTGTGCATTTCACAGCCAAACGCCTTAACCTGCCAACCTATACCCGCGAAGAGCTGCCACATCTGGTCAACGTCTGGCGTGAAGGTTGGTTCACAATCATCCCACTGGTTGCGCTTTTGCTTGTGCTGTTTTCGGGATATTCACCGAATATGGCGGCGTTTATCGGCCTGTCGCTTTGTGTGGTTGTCGGGTTCTGTGCCTTTGACAAACCCGCAACCCTTTTGGTGCCGTTTGCCTTACTTGGCTTCATCTTTTGGAAGGCATCGCCTTATTCCGGTGAAGGGTATACGCCGACCATGGCAGGTGCGCTTGCAGCCTTGACCATCCTGGGCACGTTGCATCGCAATGAACGCCAAAGCTTCCGTGATCTTTTCGACAGTCTGCATGTGGGTGTTCAATACGCCCTGGCGGTGGGTGCGGCGTCTGCTGCGGTGGGGATCGTTGTCGGTGTGATCAACACAACGGGTGTAGGTTTCCGTCTTGGGTTCATGGTGACAGGTGGGGCCGCAGACATGGCTGAAACAATTGCACCCTTGTTGAACTGGACATCGCTTGAAGTCTTTAGCCAAGAATCCTTGCAGCAGTTCCTGTCACTAGTCCTGATCGCCATGGCCTGTATCCTGATGGGGGCAGGCCTGCCAACAACCGCACTATACATTATGTTGGTTGCAGTCGCGACGCCGGCGCTAAGCCAACTGGGGGTGCCACCACTCGCGACCCATATGTTTGTGCTATATTACGGGGTGATTTCTGAAATTACACCACCGGTTTGTGCGTCTGCCTATGCAGCAGCGGGGATTGCAGGATCCAATCCGTTCCGTACCGGTGTCAGTGCGTTCACTCTGGGCCTTGGTAAATTGATGGTACCGATGGTCTTCGTCTATGCGCCAACCATGCTGATCGTCTTGCCGGAACATTTCACCATTGCGTCGTTCTTGCAGGTGTCATTGACCTGTGCGGTAGGGGTGTTTGTCATCGCGACGGCTGTGTCGGGGTATTTCATGACCCTGCTGAGCGGCATCTGGCGCTGGATCATGGCCATCGGCGGGTTGCTATTGGTGGCCCCTGGTCTGGGATCTGATTTGCTGGCGCTTGTCTTTATCGGGCCGGTCGTACTGCAACAACTTGCAGCCATGCGCAAAGCTGGAACAGCCTGATGAGTGATCCCCAGGAAGGGTTCGACATCACTGTGCTGGGCGCAGGGGTTGTCGGGATTTGCACGGCCATTTCACTTGCAGAAAAGGGGGTGCGCGTTCGTTTGATCGATCGCGACGCCCCAGGCCAGGCAACCTCATTTGGCAATGCAGGTATTGTTTCACCTTGGTCAGTCGTGCCGCAATCCATGCCGGGCCTGTGGAAGAAAGTGCCGGGTATGCTGCTTGATCCGCTTGGACCTATCAGCATTCGACCGGGGCATCTGCCGCGCGTTGCCACTTGGGGGCTTCGGTTTCTGGCGCAGGGGCGGATCAAACGCGTGCGCGAAATTTCCGAGGCCATGGATTTTCTTGTACGCGACAGTGTTACGTTGTTTCGTCAACATCTTGCCGGTACGGGCCATGAAAATCTGTTGCAAGACAGCATGTATGTGCATGCGTTTCGCGATGCCAGACACGCCAATATTAACAGCACCGATTATGAAATACGGCGCGAAAAAGGGGCCGAACTTGAGATCATTCAAGCCGCTGATCTGCGTGACCTAGAGCCAGATCTAAATCCAGACTTCAAAGCCGCGATCTTGATCAAAGGCCAGGCCCGCGCCTTATCTCCAGGTCGGATCTGTGAGGTTCTGACCGATAAGTTTCGCGCCCTTGGTGGTACGGTTTTACAGGCCGAAATTAAAGCGATCCTGCCGCAAGACGATCAATCATGGAAAATTTCAACGAGCGCCGGTCTGCTTGAAAGCCCCAAAATTGTGCTTGCGATGGGGGTTTGGGCGGCTGAATTGTTGAAGCCGCTTGGCATTCATATCCCGATGGAAGCGGAACGGGGATACCATGTGGAATTCAGTGACCCGGGCGTGCAGTTGAACAATTCCATAATGGACATGGATATGAAATTTGTCGGCTCCAGCATGGAAGGGGGCTTGCGTGTTGCAGGTACCGCTGAATTTGCAGGCCTTGATCAGCCAGCGAATGACAAACGCCTTCAAGGGCTGATTAAGCTGGCAAGCAAACTGGCACCCAAGCTGAATACATCTGCGCCGAACACCTGGATGGGGCAGCGCCCAAGCCTGCCAGACAGCCTTCCGTGTATCGGGGAGGTTGACGGTTTTCCCAACCTGATATCGGCCTTTGGGCACAGTCACTATGGGCTGATGATGGCGCCAAAAACCGGGCGTGTGGTCGCTGATATTGCGACTCACACACCTGTAAACAACGACTTAACCGCGTATAACACGCAACGATACTAAGGGGCGAAGCATGACAAACTATCAGGGTGGCCATAACATTTGTGGCATCACAATTGGCGTCCTTGCACTGGAAAGCTATTTTCCGAAACCACCCGGCCACATTAAAAACCCTTCATCGCTGCCCTTCACTGTGATGTATGAAATGCTGGATGGAATTACAGTGCCCAAGCTTTTGGGCAACCCAACCGGCGAGATGAAAGATCGCCTTCTGGACGCGGCCAAACGTTTGGAAGCCAAAGGGGTGCGCGCGATTACTGGATCCTGTGGGTTCCTAGCCTTGTTTCAAAAAGAGATCGCGCAGGCGGTGAATATCCCAGTGTTCGTATCCTCTCTGGTGCAGGTCTCGCTTGCTTGGCAACTCAGCGGTTGCCGCCCGGTTGGGGTGATCACTGCGTCTGCCAACAGTCTGACACCCGCGCATTTTGACGGGGCTGGCTGCGCCCATGTCCCGATTGAGGTACAGGGGTTGGATGACGCTGAAGAATTTTCCACCGTCATTTTACGCAATGAACGCGATGATATGGACCTGGTAAAGGTTGAAGCAGAACTGTTGACGGCAGCGCGGGCTATGCTGCTACGCAATCCGGAGATTGGTTCTGTTGTTCTGGAATGTACCGATCTGCCACCTTATGCGGCGCGTCTGCAAGAGGAAATCAATCTACCTGTTTACGACTTGACCACTTTGTCCACCATGATCGCGCAAGTTGTGATGCGGCAACCGTTCCAGGGGTTTGTCTGAGCCTTTATAAAAGATGATATCGCCTATTTAAGCTGGCATGGTTGGCGATATCATCATTTTATAAATGTTTCTGGTGTCGTCCAAGCTGGAGACGGGCGGGCATGTATGTCACGTGCCGTTTTTGAGTGAATAATTTTCACTAACATGTGCATTTAATGGAATTGAGGAAATCAATCTTCGTTTCTAAACTGTCCAAAAATCAGGTTTTTGATGGGGATGAGAATGCCCGAACACAAAACAAACGATGCGCCACGCCTGCGGTGACGGCCCCGCCTGCGCCCGGTTGTGGCGCGCGATCTAGAAGACCCGTTGACGCTGGACATCAACCCGCCTTTAGCCGCAATGAAAGCCGGATCCAAACCCATTGGCACCAGTTTCTTTGAAACTGAAAATGTGGTCCCGGTCGTGGCGATGTTTGTTCAAGCGTTTGGTGGCGAAGAGGCCTTTGTGAAATAACCTTTCAGCTTCTTATCCATCTTTCGCGTTGTGCCGCCATTGACCCTGACGGAAGGGGTATGCGGCGTGATGTTCGAGTGCGTGCGTTTGGGCATGCCTTTGCAAATCTGTTCCACCGCACAAGTCGGCGCGACCAGCCTGGCAGTGCTTGTGGGTGCTTTGGCACAGGGTTTGGCAGAAAGCCTTGCAGGTTTGATCTTTGTGAACATGATGAAACTAAGTTTTCCAGGTATTTTGGCGTTTTGCCTTTCATTTCGGACTTGCGCACGGACGCAATGACTGGTGAAGGGCATTTCCTTGGCACTGCACAGATATTGTCGTTGACGGCGACCGAATATGCGTACCCCGAATTGGGCGACCGCCAAAGCGTGAATGATTGGATTGAAAGTGGCGGCAAAACAGTGTGGAATCTGCCCGCACTCGAGCCTGTGATCGCATTGTCAGCAAAAAGAAGAAAGGTTTCATCGGGGGTAATGCGTTCTTGGCGCAAGCAAGGGGTGAAAAAACTACCATTTCACGGTATTTGAAGCCGACGGTCATGGTGTAGATGCCATGTCGTCTGACCCGATTTGCCTGGATGGAAAACCCGTTGGTTATGTCAGTTCTGGCGGTACAGGTTTCCGCACCCACAAGCGTATTGGGCTGGAATATCTGATAGTTACCACAAATCCTGGTGATGTGTTTGAAGCTGAAATCTTGGGTCAGCCCGTGAAAGCGACGGTTGCGATGCTGCCGTTTTATGATCCTGAAAACGACAAGCTACGAGGGTAAGTCCATGGCAAAACCCTTCCTACGGATGTGCAAGTCGCAGTGATTGTTGGCTGCATCCGATCCTTGAGGCTGCGATGGAACGTGTTCCAGTATTGGCGGAAAGCGGCATTCGCAAGTTCTTCAATGGGCCGGAATGTTTCACCCTAGATGCGAAACATTATCTGGGTCTGATCTCCGATGTAAAAGGGCTTTGGGTTGCGGCTCGGCTTAATTCCGCTAGGTTTCGGAACGGCCCGGGCGCGGGCAAAGCGCTTTCTGAATGGATCATGGCGGGGCGGGTGCCGATGGACCTGACCCGTAGTGGCCGTTGGCGATAGCGGCAATGAAATCGGAATGGGAAGAGTAACGGGTCACGTAAAAGCGCATGTGGCTTATGGCGATACCTGCTAATGTGGGGGTGGCGATAACCTTGGTACCGCGATGTCTTGGTGGCGACGGCCTGTTTCGAATGGGGTTATGCCGCGATTGTTGCTGCAATGACGGCGCGTGCGGGCAATGTGCAATTGCTGCACACTCCGGAACACGAAGCATTTTTTCTGGATGCAACGGTGCGTGCTGGCTTGATCAATTCGCCCCATGGCATCATTGATGACAATAGCGATGGTTTCCCGCGCACTTTAGGTAGGCGTTACAATACGCTTTGAATATCTGCTTACAGGACTAAACATATGATCCAGAACAACCCCGAGCTGATCAAATCCATCCGTGATCAATTCGCTCATGTGGACAATTGCCCATTTCAAGGCGAACGTATTTTCTTTGAAAATGCGGGTGGTGCTTTGACACTGAAAGCCGCTGTTGAGACCTCTTCAAAATTTGCGGCGATCCCGGACAACCAAGGGCGTGACAACCCAGCTGCGCACGCGTTGGTGGCGACGATCAACAAAGCCAAGGCCGATATGGCGGTTTTGATGAACGCGACTTCTGGTCAGTTCTTTGCAGGTGAAAGCGGCACAGAACTGTTGTTCCGCATGATCCGTACCGCCTGTGTGAATGCCCCCAAAGGCGCGAAAGTGATCGGGTCATCCATTGAACATCCCGCCAGCCGTTCTGCGGCGCGTCGCTGGGCGGATATCGCCGGATTAGACTATATAAATGTGCCCCATGACGATGCAACCGGGCTTGTCAGCGCTGCGGATTATACCGCTTTGATGACCCCGGATGTGGCTGTTGCAACGATCTTACATGCGTCCCCCGTGACCGGCATGGGGATGGATGTGGCTGCGATTTCTGAGGCCATTCGTGCGGTCGCGCCGGATTGTCTGATCATCGTGGATGGCATCCAACACGCGGCGCACGGTCAGATGGATCTAGAGGCCTATAACGTCGATGGTTACGCGATTTCGCCTTACAAAATGTTCTCGCGTCATGGCTATGGCATTGCCTGGATTTCTGATAAATTGTCCGCCATGCCCCATGATATGTTGATCGATGCGCCAGCAACTGGTTGGGAATTTGGCACACGTGACACTGGCGCTTATGCGACCCTGTCTGATGTGGTCAACTATTTTGACTGGCTTGGTGGTGAAGTGTCGGATGAGACAGAACCACGCAAACGCATAGAGGCTGCAGGCCGGGCGATCCACGCCTATGAAACCTATCTGACCAATACGATGATCAACGGCACAGGTAACCTACCCGGGCTGCGCGACATGGATCACGTGACAATTTTGGCAGGGGCTGACAATGGTGCGCGCGAAGGTCTGGTTTCAATCGTAGTGAAAGGCATGGCATCGCCGGATGTTGTGACCGCTTTGAACAAGCAAGGCATCCGCACACACACGCGCAAAGCGGATCACTATAGCCGCAACGTGCTTGACCCACTTGGCCTGCCAGATTGTATCCGCATTTCCCTGTGCCACTACAACACCGAAGGCGAAATCGCA
Organism: Halocynthiibacter sp.; assembly: GCF_049608145.1. Classification (NCBI taxonomy): domain Bacteria; kingdom Pseudomonadati; phylum Pseudomonadota; class Alphaproteobacteria; order Rhodobacterales; family Paracoccaceae; genus Halocynthiibacter; species Halocynthiibacter sp. The sequence continues at coordinate 4,136 of NZ_JBMYXF010000068.1, read as the reverse complement.
CAGCTTTTGGGTGCTTTGAAAAAAATGGGGGACAGTGCATAGCTGCCGCTGGATCCCTTCAAACGTCCTCGTTTTTGGTTAGAGTTTTCCACCAAACTTTCCAGAGCTGGGAGAGGAGCGGAAACGCATGAAGGCACCGAAGTTCAAGGACGCGCAGGAAGCATACATAATTGGGCAGCCTTTCGCTTTTAGACCAAGCTCCATTAAGATCACAGAACAGCTGTCAGCAAGGGAGATAGCTGATGGAATACTATATTGGGTTGGATGTGTCATTGCGATCCCGAGCGCTTTGCATGGTAGATGGCAAGAGAACGGTGGGCTTGCCCCGATGTAGTTCCGGTCACTTTCGAGCGATCTTCGCACTGAAGGAGATAAAGAATGGCACGGAGATACAGCGACGATTTTAGACGTGATGCGGTGCGCATCGCAACGACCGGTGGGTTAACACGACCACAGATAGCAGCAGATATAGGTGTTGGGGTTTCGACCCTGAACAAGTGGGTTCAGGAGCACCAGAATAACGATCGGATGTCAGGCCCGCACTAGGATGTCGAAAACGAAAATGCCAGTCTTCGCAAAGAGAACCGGCTTCTGCGCGAGGAGAGGGTAGTGTTAAAGAAAGCGACGATCCATTGATCGGCAATGCGTGTTTACATGCATGGGAGCGAGGATTTCTCAGCGGATGCTTCGAACCGGAAGTGCCCTTTCGGTGTTGTAAACAACACCTGTCGTGTGACAGGTTGGTGGTATCTCCTGCATCTGGACAGAGGAAGGATGGCTGTATCTGGCCGTAATTTTGGACCTGTACTCTCGTCGTGCCATTGGCCCCCTCTCGGGATCATGCTGCGCATAACCCGCCGGGCAGTGCTTGGCATTCGAACGAAAGGCTGCTTGAAATGAGTTGAGAGACCAGTACGTTCTCGTGGCAAGGCCATTGTCAGCCGCAGCCCCTTCACATCAAGCGATCAGACAATCTCGAGATCATTGTGCAGTTCCAAAATTGTGGCATTCTCAACGGTCAGCATATCACCACCGCCAAAGTCAAACACTACGTCAGCCCCTATCTGCGAGGCAAAATCAAAAGCGTCCTGATTTCCGGAAAAGGTGAAGTTGTCCAGCTGGATGGTGTCCACATCGTTTTCAAAGTCTTTGATAATGTCGTGATCCTCTCCATGGTCGAAGTGGAAAACATCCGCATCGGCCCCGCCATAAAGAAGGTCGGTCCCGGCCCCGCCATCGAAACGATCCTCCCCATCACCACCATACAGTTTGTCGTCACCACCCCGGCCATATAGTTTGTCATTACCACCGTAGGTTTTGATCTTGTTCGATCCATCAGTGCCGTAAATCTTATCATGGCCAGTTTTTGAACCAGACGCGCCTTCAAAGCCAGAAATTGTGTCATTTACAGCCCAAGAGCCCGAGACAGCATTCGATCTGAGGTCAACTTTCACGCCATTGGAACTGTCGTAATAGCTGATATAATCATAGCCATCGCCACCATGGAAAACCTCCAAGCCGCCACCGACTTTGACGTAGTCATCACCGTCCCCGAGGTGAACCTCATCAGTTCCTTTCCCCGCATAGACTTTGTCATTGCCACCATAGGTTTTGATCTTATTGGCGCCTGATGTACCATAAATTTTGTCATGACCGGTTTTTGATCCAGATGCGCTTTCAAAACCACTGATTGTATCATTCCCAGCCCAGGAACCAGAAACAACATTGGTTTCTAGGTTGATATTCACACCATTAGAGCTGTCATAATAGCTGATGTAGTCATTGCCATCGCCACCATGGAAAATCTCCAGGCCGCCACCGACTTTGACGTAGTCATCACCGTCCCCGAGGTGAACCTCATCAGTTCCTTTCCCCGCATAGACTTTGTCATTGCCACCATAGGTTTTGATCTTATTGGCGCCTGATGTGCCATAAATTTTGTCATGACCGGTTTTTGATCCAGATGCGCTTTCAAAACCACTGATTGTATCATTCCCAGCCCAGGAACCAGAAACAACATTGGTTTTTAGGTTGATATTCACGCCATTAGAGCTGTCATAATAGCTGATGTAGTCATTGCCTGCACCGCCATGGAAAGCCTCCAGGCCGCCACCGACTTTGACGTAATCATCACCGTCCCCGAGGTGAACAATGTCTGTACCACTTCCGGTGTAAACACGGTCGTCGCCGGCCCCACCAGAAATTGTGTCGTTCCCGGACTGACCTCTGAGGGTGTTATTTCCGCTGTTACCCGTGATTGTATCGTTGCCATTTCCGCCTGTAGCATTTTCAATAAGAACACCATCTGCGATCGTGAAACCGCCCATTATGTCTTGTGTGAAAGAAACATATCCGCCACCGCCTTCTGCCATCAGTAATGTGGCAGCGCGCAGGTCGATAACTGAATTTTCCGATCCGTCGACACGGATCAGGTCGGTTCCACCAGTGTCCCAGATGGTGTTATAGAAACTGTTATTTCCGAGGGTGTAAACATTATCGCCCGCTGCATGGCTTGTATTGACCCCATAATAATCCTGTAAAACGCTTATATCCAGCGCGCCAAAACCTGCAGCATGTCCCGCACCATCGGTCAGTTCAGGTGTGCCCATTGGGTGACCATTCCAACCGTTATTATAGCTCATTACAGTGAAAACAGGTTGGTTTAACCCATTTTCCCCGACATCGAAGGATCCGGTTGCACCGTCTAAAATACCGGAATTGCCGCTGGTATCATGTGGGTGCGCAAGGCCAAGGCCATGGCCAATTTCATGCACAACAGTACCATACATACCACCGCCAGCTTGTATGGTCGCAGGGTTCCAATCAGTCGAATTAGACGTAAAAACCCCTACGCCGTCGCTTGTTGATGTATTTTGCGGATACATAAAACCTAACAAACTGCTACCCAGGTCCGAGGTCGCAAATTGCATGTCTGCAGAGCTTTGGTTAAAGGTGCGGGAAAAGGTAATATCTGCAAAGTCCGAGATATCATCAAAGATTTCCATGATCATCGAAATTTCAGCCGCTGTGAAACCTTCGGAAACAACAGTTGAGCTGCCACTTACTTGCTCGCCATCGGAAACACTTATCCCAGAAGAAGCAAAAAACACCTCAATGCTTTGCCCCGAACCACCAGAGAACGCGCCGTCCTCCCATACCAATGCATCAGTCGCCGTGGGAGGGGCAACTTCGACAACATCGATACTGTAATTCCCGGTCCAGACAGAATAACCATCTGCTTCTATGTAATAAACACCGCTTGTTGTGGCGGTAAACGTGAGCCGAGAATCCTGTCCCGGGCCTCCATCGTCATCAGATGTGACAAGGATTCCTGACGAATTGCGTACCCTAAGCATTGGATCAGAAAGCGAACCTGCTCCTCCTCTTCCGGCAAGATCTATCTGATAACTCTCCCCGGCATTCAGAGTGATCGCTACCCAGTCTTCTTCCCCAATACTGTTTATGGAACCGTTGAAAGTATCACCGATTTCCATTGTATATGTTGTTGAAATTGACGCCGCTGCGTCAGTTGTTTCTGTTATGGTAGGCATAGAGCTCACTTGTCAAAAAAATACGAGATAAAGTCACGGTTAGCTATAAGCCAGTACCGTCAACACTGCAATGAAACATGTATCAAAAACGTGGCCTGGGCAATTCAAACAGCATGCCAAGAAAGGGACTGTAGACAGGCGTTTTTGCATGGATCGTATTGCATCTGATATTTGTATCTTTGGTTCCACTGAGGACGCTGTAAATGTCGCACAAATACAATGTTGACCGTCGTGACAAGATCCCGGAGCAAAAATATTGTTGTGACCAACTGGTCTGAATACAATGAGGGCTTACGCCGTCGTGGTGATTTGACGGTTTGGATTTGTGACACTGGACTTCGTGCCTATAACCGGACAGTTTGATTATTGATCCTATGCGGCCATTTTCCAAGTCATATTGTTGAAGGCCTGTTGCGGGGTTTGGTATCCGATCCCGGAATGGCGTCTCTGCTGGTTGTAGAAGACTTCGATATATTCGAGGATTGCAGCCTTGGCCTGCGCGCGTGTTTTGAGCCGCTGACGGTGAACCAGCTCCTTTTTCAGGGATGCAAAGAAGCTTCCCATGGGCGCATTGTCCAGGCACTC
>NZ_JBMYXF010000067.1:0-12987 GCF_049608145.1 Halocynthiibacter sp. | reverse complement strand
ACCCGGCGTCTGCGCAGATGGTGGGCTGGAAAGTTGTTCCGGTGAAAGCGGATGACAGCGGCAACATCGACGTGGCGGATTTCCGTGCGAAGGCTGAACAGCATTCTGACAACCTTGCAGCATGTATGATCACCTACCCATCCACACATGGTGTGTTTGAAGAAACCGTTCAGGAAGTTTGTCAGATCACCCATGACCATGGCGGTCAGGTGTATATCGACGGCGCAAACATGAACGCGATGGTGGGTCTGGCCCGTCCGGGTGATGTGGGCGGTGACGTAAGCCACCTGAACCTGCACAAGACGTTCTGCATTCCGCACGGTGGTGGTGGCCCCGGCATGGGTCCGATCGGTGTAAAAGCACATCTGACGCCACACCTGCCAGGTCACCCTGAATATGCGGGTGCCGTTGGTCCGGTGTCTGCGGCGCCATTTGGTTCGCCTTCCATCCTGCCTGTTTCCTGGGCTTATGTTCTGCTGATGGGCGGTGCTGGTCTGACACAGGCGACCAAAGTTGCGATCTTGAACGCGAACTACATCGCGGCAAGCCTAAAGGATGACTATGACATCCTTTACACCGCCGAGAATGGTCGTGTTGCACACGAATGTATCCTTGATACACGTCCGCTGGATGACAGCGCGCATGTAACTGTGGATGACATTGCCAAGCGTCTGATCGACAACGGGTTCCACGCGCCAACCATGTCTTGGCCTGTGGCTGGTACGCTGATGGTTGAGCCAACAGAATCTGAACCAAAAGCTGAGATCGACCGCTTTATCACTGCGATGAAAGACATTCGCAATGAAGTGCGCGACATCGAAGGTGGCAAGATCGATGCGGAAAACAATCCGCTGAAGAACGCGCCACATACGGTTGAAGATCTGGTGGGTGAATGGGATCGTCCATATTCACGCGAACAGGCTTGCTTCCCAGCGGGTGCCTTCCGTGTGGACAAATACTGGTCCCCTGTGAACCGCGTCGACAACGTATACGGCGACCGGAACCTGATCTGCACATGCCCCCCGATGGAGGCATATGAGGACGACGAATAAGTCCTCATGCAGTAGCGAAACAAAAGGCGGCCTTCGGGTCGCCTTTTTTGTTGGGGCGAAAAAGAAATGCCCGGCGCAGTGGCCGGGCATTTTATGTTCTGTTTTCTGAAATAATCAGTCTTGTGCAGCCGGGTTCGGCAGGATCAGGTTCAGAACCAGGCCCGCAACACCGGAAAGACCGATGCCTGCGAGGGCGAAGTTGTCTCCGAAGTTAACGGTCAGACCACCAAGGCCAATGATCAGGATGGTGGAAACGATCACCATGTTGCGCGGCTCTGTCAGGGCGTCGCCCAGACGTGTCAGCACAGAGAGACCAACCACAGTCACCATACCAAACAGCAGGATCATGATGCCGCCCATAACGGGCATTGGGATCGTGCCAAGTGCGCCACCGATTTTGCCAACAAAGGCCAGGATGATCGCAAAGATCGCCGCCCATGTCATGATCGCCGGGTTAAAGGCACGCGTCAGGGTGACGGCACCAGTAACCTCAGAATAGGTGGTGTTTGGTGGTCCGCCAAGGAAGCCAGCCGCCATTGTCGCAAGGCCGTCACCGAGCATGGTGTTCTCGATGCCTGGCTCTTCCATGTAGTCTTTCTTGGTGACATTGCCGATGGCCAAGATATCACCGAAATGTTCAATCGCGGGTGCAATGGCCACGGGCAGGATGAACAGGATGGCGGCGAGGTTAAATTCAGGCGTTACAAAGCCTGGGAACGCGAACCAAGGCGCATTGGTGAAGGCGCTGCCGTCGATCAGGCTTTCCCCGGTGATCACACCCATGATCATCGCTGCGATATAGCCTGCGATAACACCCACAAGGATCGGCACAATGCGCATGATGCCTCGGCCCAAGATTGCGGTCAGCATAGTCGCGCCAAGGGACACAGCGGCGATGATCAGTGCCGTGGATTTTGCCATGATTTGTGTGTCACCCGCAAGACCTGTGGACATGTTCACAGCAACTGGGGCCAAGGATAGGCCGATGATCATGATGACGGGGCCAACCACGATGGGGGGCAACAGTTTGTGCAGGAAGCCACTGCCAAAGATACGAATCGCAAAGCTAAGAACCACATAGAGCAGGCCAGCCGCCGCAAGGCCACCGGTGGTTGCCGCCAGACCCCAAGTCGCGGTTGCGTACCCGATGGGGGCGATGAAAGCAAAAGACGAAGCCAGGAACACAGGCACTTTGCCTTTGGTCACAACCTGGAAAATCAGGGTGCCAAGGCCCGCGGTGAACAGTGCGACGCTGGGATCAAGGCCGGTCAGCAGGGGCACCAAAACCAGTGCACCAAAGGCTACAAACAGCATTTGCGCGCCAATCAAGGCTTGGCCTGGGCCAAACTTATAATCGGTATTTTCTGTAGGGGTCATTTTCGCATCCTTCTGGGGCCTGTGGGCCCATTCATCCAAATTCGTGTCTTACTGGCGGATATTCGCCCAGTTTTCCAGACCGGTTTTTCGCATGTCCCAGATTTTCTGCGGTTGCGCTGGGATTTTGAGCAGAACAAAGCTTTTGGGAGCAGGGAAACATGGTATAGGGCGGACAACCCTGAATGAGGAAAACCTATGTCTGCCACCTGCGAAATCTGTTCAACTGCAACCTCTCTGACCGCCCATAGCATGGCCCCGCGCGATGCTGTGGTGCAGCTTTGTGAGAGCTGTCTTGCGGGGGTAAAAGGCCCGATCTCTGACGCGCCACATTGGCAATGCCTGAATGAGGCGATTTGGTCGGAAACAGAAGCGGTGAAAGTACTGGCTTATCGTTTGTTGTTTGGTTTGAAATCAGAGGCCTGGGCGCGGGACCTATTGGATATCGCGTATCTTGAACCAGATACGCTCAGCTGGGCTGAGGCAGATCTGCCGGATGAAAACGCACTGATTCATCGTGATAGCAATGGGGTGGTTTTAGCGGCCGGTGATGCGGTTGTGCTGATCAAAGATTTGCCCGTGAAAGGCGGGGGATTTACCGCGAAACGCGGGACGGCCGTGCGCAATATCTCGCTTTCACCGGACAATGAAACCCATATCGAGGGCCGGGTGAATGGCCAGCAGATCGTGATCTTAACGCAATTCGTTAAGAAAACCGGTTGATCAGAATTCCATCGGGATGGTGACAGGTCCGTCGTTGAGAAGACGAACTTTCATATCTGCGCCGAACTTCCCGGTTTGTACCGGGATGCCTTCATGCTGTATGCGCGTGATGAAATATTCATAAAGCCGCTCGCCCTCATCCGGGCTGGCGGCGGCTGAAAACCCGGGGCGATTGCCGCGGGAGGTATCTGCGGCCAGTGTGAACTGACTGACGATCAGGGCTGTGCCGCCAATATCTGCAAGAGAGCGGTTCATTCGCCCTTCGTCATCGCGAAAAATCCGCAGCTTGGTGATCTTGGCTGCAAGTTTATCAGCGTTGGCCTCGGTGTCGCCCTGCATGGCACAGACGAGAATCACGACACCTTCGTCGATTTCGCCAATGCGTTCGCCGTCCACATCAACACTGGCCTCTGTGACCCTTTGAACCACTGCTTTCATGATCTGTCCTTATTGATTTTGCGCGATGAGATATCCGATGCCACCTGCCACGATCAGGCCCAGGATGACAGCGGCTGCAATTTTCCAGGCTGACCAAGGGCGTTCGCCCTGTACACGGCCAGTTTGCCCGTTCACCACAAAACGATAGGTCTTGCCGCGATATTTATAGGCCGCCATCCAGACCGGCAGCAGGATATGCTTAAACGTCACATCAGACACAGAGGTATCCATCGCGCTGATCCGCTGGCGATCCCCGCCGATGTCAAACTTGATGTCCCGACGAATGACCTGATCCATCATGGCGCGGGCTTCACTATATCCGTCAGCCAGTTCAACCACATAGCCTTCGGAATTGAAGCCAGCCAGATATTCTGGTCGGTAAGGTTCGAGGTGGGACAGATTCCAGGGCGCAAGATTATCGGTGTATTTCTTTGGCAGGCTGTGACTGGCCAGAACCAGAACATCGTCAAAGAATCGGGCAACCCGGCCAGACACATTACGCCAGCGGATTTTCTGGACGCGCCGGGTTTGTGTTTCACCATTCACGCGCACTGTCCGGGTTTCGTAATACACCGTGCCACGCTGACCGGAATAGCGGGTTTTGGTATCCGCGTCATAGGTCCAGTAGGGCACATAAATCCCGTTCATCTTCCGACCCTTACGCGCATATTCCTGCAACCCACCAGGGGCGAACCATAGTTTTCCCAGCCATGCGTTCATCTCATCGTGGGCTTCGCGTTCTTCCAGGGCAAAGGGTAGGGTGGCCTTGGGCTTGATCTGGCGGGATGCACCTGTGTCAGTCACAACCGGGGTTGCGCAAAACGGACATTCCTGCGCGTGGTTCTGATCTGAAAACACCACCTGGGCCCCGCAGTTCGTGCAGGAAGATGCGCGGATTTCCTCTGTATCGGCTTCTGGCAGACGGGCATCCAGGGCCGCGCGAAAATCAAGTTCGCGAATGGCTTCTGAATGGGAAATTTCGCCGTGTCCTTCCATGCTTTCCTGATTGCCGCAGTGATCGCAGGTAAGAAGGCCCGCGGCAGGATCAAAGCGCAGATCAGATCCGCAGGCGTCGCAGGGAAAACGATGGGTTTCAGAGATGTCAGACATATATCAAAGCCAGCGGTGTAGAATTTTCGGAACCATTATACGCAAAGCATTATCCTTTAAGCGCAGATGACGCCAGATGTGAAACAGGGCATGGACGATGATTAGAATAATCAATGCGTCAAAGACGATCTCGTGGATCTCGGTGGCAAAGTCATGGATGCCCTTTCCGCCAAAACCAGGATTGATAGGCAGAACATCAAAAGCCCTGATTGCAAAAGGGGCTGCCAGACCCGCGAAAGCACCTGAGGCGACAACTATCGGCACGCCGATCTGCAAGGCGATGTGGTTTAGGCGATGAAATTGTTTGGTGGGTCCGGGCAATTTGGGGCCGGCGCGCCCCATCAGACCTTTGCGCAGCCAGATAAACAACCAGATCCCGGTGACAAGCGCCAAAAGCACCCCGGCCCCTGCGTGCGTTGACAATGCAGCACCCGCATCAGCCATGTCGTCGTCGGGCTCTACTGCGAAGAAATATATCAACAAAGCAAAGCTTAGCCAGTGCAACCATTTAATCAACGTACGTCGGTTCATGTTGTTCTCCTGCGTTTATGTAGTACGAGCATAGAACCGGGTGGCGTGGTGGCAAAGAAATTTCCCAAGGCGGATCAGCGCAGAGGCGCGCACGCAAAAAAGTCCGTGAATTGCATGCGCAGTTTCACAAAACGGCCGGAAATGTAGCGCTGTTAATCCGAGATGGAAAAGAAGAAGCCGCTCTCAATGAAATCGAAAGCGGCGGTTTTGTGGAACATAGCAAGATATTATCGCGCGAACTTACGGCCAGGAAAATATCCCTGTTGTAACGTCAACATCTAGCTTCCGGTGGCTTAACTGCCGGGGGGCGGTGGGGGTGGCAGAATGGTAAACAATTGCGCCAATTCCATGATGGATGCAGCTTTCTGCCAGCCGTCCTGACCCGCTGTCCAGACCAATGTCTGGCGGGTCAGTGCACCTTCTGCGGCCATCTTGCCCATGGCAGCGCGTGAAAATGGGCCGGTGGTCGTGCCGTTTGCCGTGACGTGCCAGAGTTTTTCGACAGGCGGCGGAGGTGGTGGCGGAGTATGTGCTGCTGCCGGTTGCGCTGGCGCTGCGCCCCATGGCCCGGATTGTGGCATCATGGCAGAATTCATCTGTTGTGCCATCGCCATACCCATTCCCATGCCAAGGCCAGCCCCCATCCCGCCATCACCACCTGGATTCGCCGCAGCGGTTGTCATGGCTTCAGCGGCCGAGAATTGCGTGTATTTCCCCAGATCACCTGCAACGCCCATTGATGTGCGTTTGTCCAGAACGGCTTCGACCGCAGGCGGCAGAGAGATGTTTTCGATGTAAAGTTCCGGGATCGATAGGCCATAGCTGTCGATTGTCGTGGATATCTCGGTCGCAATTAGTTTGCCGAGGTCGCCGGTGTTTGCGGCCATGTCCAATACAGGGATACCAGATCCTGCGACGACGCGGGAAAATTCCTGCACGATGATATTGCGGATCTGGAAGCTGATTTCATCCATGGTGAATTCGCCGTCAGTGCCGGTGATTTCGGTTAGAAAGCGCCCTGCATCTTTCACACGCACAGAATAGGTGCCAAAGGCGCGAATACGGGTCGGACCAAATTCAGGGTCCCGCAACATCAGTGGGTTCTTAGTGCCCCATTTCAGATCATTGAAACGCGTGGTGTTGATGAAATAGATTTCCGACTTGAACGGGCTTTCAAAACCATGATCCCAATGCTGCAGATTGGTCATGATCGGCATGTTGTTGGTCTCAAGCATGTAAAGACCCGGCGTGAATACATCTGCCAATTGTCCTTCATGAACAAACACAGCGGCCTGGCCTTCGCGCACAGTCAGCTTCGCGCCATATTTGATCTCGTGGCCTTCGCGTTCAAAACGCCAGACCATTGTGTCACGGGTGTCATCGGTCCATTCAATGACATCAATGAACTGACCAGAGAGAAAATCAAGAATACCCATAGGTTCTTCCTTTATTAAATGCGGGTGCCCGGGTTCAGACCGGATACGATGTTTTCAACAATGGGGCGGGCTTCATCTGCGCGCATACCGGGACGCAGGCGCGGATCATAGAGAATGCGCAGCAGGTATTCGTCATGGCGGGTCAAAAGGCCAAATTCCTCATCGTCGTTAAAGATGGAAGGGCGGGCATCAGGGCTGTCATTTGGCAAGCCCATGCCCTGTGCAAGCTCTTCATGAAAGCAGGACAAGCGCGTTAAATCTGGATGTTCTGCCCGAACGACGGCAACCGCGCGGGTGAACACACCTGAATTGTCAGAATCCCAGGCAAACATTTGGCATTGCTTATGACGGGGCAGGCGCAAAATGATGCTGATGTCCTGAGGCGGCAGATCCGGCAAGATCCGGCCCAGTTGGCGGTGCCAGTTCTGGCGCTCGTTTTCATTCAGGATCAGAACGTGAAAATTTGGGTTTTCGCGGCTGACTGAAACTGGGTGGCGCGTCGCGTTGCGGATCGTGCGGGCAAAATTCGTGATGCTGGTCTGATCCTGCAGGCGCTGTTGCGCTGAAACGGCATCGCCGAAATAGAGACCGAATCGCACGGGAGACACCCAACGGCGCAAAGGTGCAGCCTCGCGGCGCATCCGCCCAATTGGGGCATTGGTTTCATTAAACAGCGCAATGGCCATGAAGTTATCGATCAGGTCTTGTCGTGTCACCTGAATACCCGCCGGGTTTGTGTCCCTGCGCATATGTCCGTTTGCAAGGCTGGCCTGTTCGAGACGGGCCAGATGCTGTTTCATTGCGACGCTTTGTGGCGCGGCGGACGCCGTGCGCCGTGTTTCCACTGGAGGAGGCGTAAACCGGTTTTGTTGCACTTCTGTGCCCGGGCGTGTTTCCGGGCTGCAGCCGGCCATAAAGGCCAGAGCTGCGAGTGTTAAGGATGCTGCAAAGATCCGGTTCAGCATGAGGTCTCCCGTGGGGTGCCTTATGCAGGCACCGAAGTTGCGGCTTCGTCGCCGACACTATCGCCGCGCGCTTTGGCAGAGGCAAGGGTGTCCTTGAGTTCACCTTCCATCTTTTTCAGATCTTCTTCGGCAGCAGCACGACGTGCTTTGCCTTCATCGGCAATCTGCAGGCTGTCATTGATGGTTGCAATCAGGGTTTCATTGGCGGATTTCACGGCCTCGATGTCAAAGACACCACGTTCCATTTCTGTACGCACTTTCGCATTCGCCTGACGCAGGTTTTCAGCATTTGCCGTCAACAGTTCGTTGGTCAGATCCGTCGCATCGCGTACAGCATCTGCCGCCTGAGATGACCGTTGAATTGCCACGGCCTGCGCCAATTGCGTTTCCCAGAGAGGCACAGTGTTCACAAGCGTCGAGTTGATCTTGGTCACGAGGGATTTATCGTTTTCCTGAACCAGACGGATCGATGGCAGCGATTGCATCGTGACCTGACGGGTCAGTTTTAGGTCGTGGACACGGCGTTCCAGATCATCACGGGCCGCACGTAGATCGCGCAACTCTTGGGCAACCATGACCTGCTGATCTTCCGGCGCGGCATCTACATCTGCAGCCTTGGCCGGGATAATGTCTTCGTCCAGAACGCGCAGTTTTTCTTCACCGGCAGAAATATACAGGGCCAGTTCGTCATAAAATGCCAAGGTCTTATCATACAGCTGATCCAAAGACTTGATGTCTTTCAAAAGCTTATGTTCGTGATCCAGAAGGTTGTCAGTGATCTTGTCGATCTGTCCTTGAACGGTCTCGAACCGGGCCAGGAATTTGGCAAATGGTGCGGCTTTGCCGGTGAGCTTTTCCCACCAGGACCGCTTACGACGCACATCCAGTTCGGTGATGGAAAATCCGCGAATTGTTGACACGATTCCACGCAGGTTGTCCCCGGCTGGGCCAACGTCTTTGTTGCGCACATCATTCAGCATTGCTTGGCTGATCACCTGCAATTCTTCCTGAGCGCTGGACCCAAAGCTGACAATAGAACCCGTATCGCCCATGTCGATCTCATTCATGCGTTTTGAGATTTCGGCTGCAACCGGTGCGTCTGCTTCGGCCAGTGGCACCAAAGCGGTAGAAGGTTCCGCCAGGGTCACGGCTGAGATTTCAGTAATCTCGTTTGTGCGCGCCTGGGCTTGTTCTTTAACTGTAACACTCATGGATATTTTCCCTGTTCAAATGATGTCGGTTCAGACGTTTGCATCGCGTGCCAAACGGTCGCGCAGCACTTCGATTTCAACGTCAAGATTATCCTGCCCGTCCTCAAGCAGCTTTTCTGTTTTGCTGGTAAAACCTGTTTCCAGATCATCTAGCAAGGCTTCGAATTTTTCACGAGCTTCCGCATTGGGTCCGCGGGTTGCGATGGTGACATATTGCACGGTCGCTTCGCGTGCGCCCTTTAGATAGACACCCATATATTTGCGCGCCGCTGTCAGATCGCGCGGATCATCTTCCACGGTGCGGAACATGTTTCGGGCTGTGATGGCGAACCGTTCTACACGTGTGGTCAACATCCGGTCGCGGGTGCGTGTGATCGCGTCTCGCATGGCTTCTAGGTGGTCTTCGCCGTCCTCGATTGCGCGGGCCACACGGTCAGCCTGAAACCGGTCGATGCCTTCCATGCCTTTGTCAGACATGGGGTCAGGGCCAAATGCGATAAAGTGACAGGCTGCGCCGAACAGACCCAAAACCACGGGGCCAACAATGCCACCCATACCGGTGAAAGCCGCAAGCAAAACACCGACGCCAGTCAAGGCAGACGCAATTATTTTCCGGGGCAGGGCTGGTCGGCGGGCCACCTGGCGGGCATCATATGCAGCTTCGGCTTTCAGACCTTCCCGTGTCAGCCAGGCTGCCAGAAACAGCGCGGCGAAGGCAGTCAACGTTAGAACCAGAAGCAATGGCTCACGTCCAAAGGCTTTGAACAGCAGAGGGACTGGAGCAACAAATAAAAGACGTGCCCGGAACCGATCCCCAAGAGAGGCCTTCGCTGGGCGGGTATTTTGTACAGGCGCTGCGTTCTGTTGTTGCACGCGGCCGTTTGGGCTGAAATCACCCCCGAAACGTTTCGCCATTACGCGGCCCCTTTAAAGGTTGCGTATAGGATCAGTGCAAAAAGCACCCAGAACCCAAGGTTCTTTACTCCGCTTCCACCCATTTTTGCAATTTCCCCAGTCATGAATGTCTCTCATGCAACTATATAGGGGAAATTGCGGTTTAAAACCAGAAGTGGCCCTAGGGGGAATTAATGGGCAGATTTACCCCCTGCTTCGCGTTCGCGGTTCAGTTTGCGTTGATAACCGGACTGGATGATTTCAACTGCGAACAATACGATTACCGCAAAGTAGAAGGTGGATTTGGACATTGGAATGATTTCATAACCGAAGACTTTCAGCGCCAACGTATCATCATGCACCGCATGTGCAGCAGCCTGACCGGCTTCGCCCAACAGAACGACACCAACAATCAGAAGAATGAACAGGCCCAGAACCTCATACATACGGTTCTTTTCTAGGAATCTGGTTACGCCATCGGCCAGAACCAGCATCGCAAGACCTGACAAAAGGATTGCAGCGGCAAGGATCGGGAAGACATCGGTAATGGCAAGGGCTGACAAAATGGAATCGAAGCTGAAGATCAGGTTCATCATCACGATCAGTGTAATCACCTGGGCCGCAGATTTCCCGGATTTCTGTTCTACATCCGTATTCAGGTGGCTGACCGACAGCATATGCGAAATCTCTTTCACGGCTGTATACATGATGAACACACCACCGATAACGAAGACAACGGTGGCAAAGTTCACACCGCCTTCAAGAAGTCCCGGCATGTCGAAAACGTGGAATGGCGCAGCCATGGCATCGATCAGGCGGATCATGACGAACAGCAGAACAACCCGCAACGCAACCGCAATGATAATGCCCCAGAAACGCACTGATTTCTGTGTTTCTTTAGGTGCTCGCTGACTTTCGATAGAGATATAGAGAAGGTTGTCAAACCCAAGGACAGCCTGCAGAAAGCAAAGCATCAAAAGGTTACCAAGGTTTTCGATTGTCAAAAGTTCGGACATGGGGCGCTCCGGAATACTGAAAAAGTTGCGGTGTTTTTGCGTAGAACACCGGCGTTTGTAAATGGTGGATGTGGTGGCGCGATGGTATTTTACCGCATACGAGGTTTCCGTGCCGCGCCAAATCCCAATTATTTCTGACGGGGCCTGCCGCCGGGTCTGCCACCGGTGCGTCCATCCGGGCGATGACTTGGTTTACCCGGTGCCTTTTTCCCCTGGGTTGGGCGGCCTGCGGGTTTTCCGGTGTTTTTCCCCGGGCCCGGGCGTTTGCCAGATCCGGATCGAGGGGCGTCGCTTTCACTACCCCACAGCTTTTCCTGTGAACGATTGCCGCCACGGCCTTTTGGCTTTGTACCGGCATTGTGCCCGGGTTTGCGGCGGCGCGTCACGGTAGGTTTCGCATCATCGCCATCCAGCCCCAGCTGATCGCGCACAACGCGGGATTTCAGCTCTTCGACTTCACCAGATTTCAGCTCGTTCAGTTGAAACGGGCCATAGCTGACCCGCAGCAGGCGGTTCACATCAAGACCAATTGCACCCATCGCACGTCGGATCTCGCGGTTACGACCTTCGCGGATCGCAACGGTGACCCATGCGTTTGCACCTTGCTGTCGATCCAAGGTGATTTGCATCGGTTGGAATTTTTCCCCATCAACCTTGATGCCCTTGCGCAGAGGTTCAAATGTTTCATCCTGCGGTCGGCCATTCACCCGTACGCGATAGCGGCGCAGCCAGCCTGTGGATGGCAATTCCATCTGGCGTTTCAATCCGCCATCATTGGTCAGCAGAAGAAGCCCTTCGGAATTGATATCAAGACGTCCAACGCTCATCACGCGCGGCATGTTTTCGGGCAGATTGTCAAAAACCGTATCGCGTCCCTTTTCATCCCGTGCAGATGTCACAAGGCCAGTGGGCTTATGGTACAGCCAGACGCGCGGCGCATCGGGTTCCGCCAGTTCTTCCCCCTTTACGGTGATCTTGTCTTTATCCGTGACATTTAACGCGGGGCTGTCGATCAGTTTGCCGTTCACGGTGACATGCCCGTCTGCAATCAGACGTTCGGCATCACGGCGCGAGGCCACACCAGCGCGGGCAATAACTTTGGCGATGCGATCACCAGCGGGGGCGGTTTTGGGTTTATCTGTCATGCAAGCGCTTTACCCTGGTGGGGCGAAAAGGGAAAGATGCTTGGCAGGGGGCTGGCTTCGGGGCATGAATAGGCAATGACCGGATTTACATCATATATGGATATTGCCCTGGAAGAAGCGCGTGCCGCCGCGGATCGGGGGGAAGTTCCCGTGGGCGCCGTTCTGGTTTCTCCATCAGGTGACATTCTGGCACGTGAAGGCAACCGCACGCGTGAGATGAATGATCCCACCGCGCACGCCGAAGTTCTGGTTATCCGAAAAGCCTGTGCAACCTTGGGGCAGGAACGTTTGCCGGGGTATGAACTCTGGGTGACACTGGAACCCTGTCCAATGTGTGCAATGACTGTATCCGCCGCGCGGATTGCCAAACTTGTATATGGTGCGACGGATCCCAAGTCGGGCGGAATCGGGCAGGGGCCCCGAATCTTTGAGCACGCGCAGGCGCATCATGTTCCTGAAGTGATCGAAGGTGTACGCGAATCCGAATCTTCAAACCTTCTGAAGTCGTTTTTTTCTGCACGAAGATGCTGCTGATTGATCTCTTCATCGGGCCACAAATCACCGCGATTTTCACCTGCATATATATAGTAAGATAAACCCACGAAATTGCGATGAATCGATTCCGTCTGTCTGGTGCGATTCCTGATTTTTGCTGCATGCACGACAATTCCTAGCCATTTGAGGTTTGATTGTATGCGAGTCGTTGTATTTTTTGGTGTGGTTGTTGTGTTGTGTTGTTTTTTGAGGGTACGAAAGTTGCGCTTTGGCGTGGGGAAACGTGTCGTTCGTTGTTTTTGGCGTATGTTAATAAGGGGTTTTGATGATTTTTGAAAAAAGATTGGAGTTTTTGTAAAAAGGGGTTGCGGGTCCGGGGCTATAACCCTAAAACCCACTTCACCGGCAGGGCGACACGGAAACGAGACGCACTAAGGGGGCAGCGGAAGGGTCGCAAGACACTGAAGTGAAGATAAGAAATTTGAGGATTGACGGGCTAGCGCGCCTTAAGTATTAAGGCGCTCTGGAATGTTTTTGTCCTTTGAGGCTTCGGTCTCGACGCTCTTTGAAATTGCTAATATCTGAAGAGATATGTGG